>JASFIT010000332.1:0-5389 GCA_050122535.1 Desulfobacteraceae bacterium
GACAATTGTTCGGATACAGGCCAGGGTGCCGGAAAATGCACGCACAGCTGTTTCTCTTGGGACAACCCGGGAAGGAAACGGCGTGGTCATTGACAAAGAAGGTTATGTGCTCACCATCGGCTACCTGATTTTAGAGGCAGAGCGCATAGAAGTTGTTGGGCATAGTGGCGAGACACTAAAAGCCACCTTTGTAGCCTACGACCATAACAGCGGGTTCGGTATTTTACGGACAGAAAAGCCCCTCAAAGTAACACCCATGAAACTGGGACAGTCCTCTGGCGTCAGCGTGGGAGATCCTGTCCTGGTGGCGAGCTACGGAGGTCCTGAGGCAGTTCAAGGTGCCCGGGTCATTACTCGGAAGGAGTTTGCAGGCTATTGGGAGTATTTGCTGGAAGATGCCATATTCACGGCCCCCCCACATCTCAGTTTCGGCGGAGCCTCGCTCATAGGACGAAATGGCCGGCTCGTTGGAATCGGTTCCCTATACACCCGCGTGACGCTCCCAGGGCTTGGAGCCATGCCCACCAACATGTTTGTTCCCATTGACCGCCTTAAACCCATTCTCAATGACCTGATTGTGAGGGGGCGTTCTCGCGAGCCGTCAAGGCCCTGGCTGGGTTTGTACTCGGAAGAGGCGCACGGGCGTGTGATCATTCTTCGAGTCGCTGAAGGAAGTCCTGCTGAGCAGGCGGGCCTCCAAGCGGGCGATATTATCCTGAAAGTGAAGAAGGGCGCCGTTAAGGGGTTGGCGGATTTCTATCGAAAGGTGTGGGGCCTGGGTGAGGCAGGCACTGATGTGCCCGTCAGCATCTTACAGGGAACAGAGATCCGCGATGTGGTCGTCCATTCCGCAGACCGCAATCAATATCTTCGGCTACCACCAAATCGCTGACCGATTCATGCCGATCGCGGAGCGGAGCTAAGTTTCCAAAATGGATGATGCAATGAGGTGCACTTGGGGAATAAAAATCAACTAAAGCAGGCATGGTACGATCGTCTGTTGACGGTAAGTGAAGAGAGGAAGCCCGCCGACTCCCTCTCATCGAGCACAGGAGAGTTGTCCATTGAAGAGGCCTACGAGGTCCAGGCCATGCTGGTGGATGAACGGATCAGGCGGGGTGAGCGTGTTATCGGATGGAAGGTGGGGGCCACCAGTCAGGCCGTCATGGACCAATTGAAGATTGACGAACCCATCTTCGGTTGTATGACGAGTCAATCCTATTATTCGTCTTTGAGAGAGGTAAAGACGTCTGATTTTTTCAAACTGGCTATTGAGCCTGAAATCGCCTTTATCATGGGAAAAACGCTTAGGGGGCCAGGATTAACGCATGCCGACGTGATCCTGGCCACTTCAGGGATCATGGCCGCCGTGGAGCTTGTGGATTGCCGGATCAAGGATTGGAAGGCGAGCACAACCGAGTTGGTTGCAGACAACGCCTGCCATGCGGGGATCATCCTTGGCCCGTTCACGAAGCCCATTTCTGGCTTCGATCTTACCCGCGAGGGCGTCGTGCTGACCAAGAACGGTCAACTTCTAGCGAGTGCATGCGGGGTTGAAGCACTCGGCAACCCCATCAACGTGGTCACATGGCTGGCAAACAAACTGGCTGAATTCGACAAAGAAATACGGGCAGGGGAAATAATCTCCACCGGTTCTCTTACACCGTTTTTCTTTGTTGAACCGGGAGATGTGATGAACGTTTCATCCTCGAACCTGGGAAGTATTCAATTCGTCATCGCGCCATGATTGTGCGCCACCTAACTTCACAACAAAGGCCAATCTCATGCAAGTCTCAAGTTCCAATAAGTTTGCGCGTCGAACGAATCTTTGTTGCTACTTGTGGGTAAACATCTGAAGAAAACAACGGTTCTTCCGGAAAACATTTGAAAGGGGAGAGGACATGGAGATGGAAGAGCAGGGAGCCTATTTAAAAGCAAAGAAAAAGGTTGAAGCGAAGATCGGGTTCTATATTCATTTGTCGTTCTATGTGGTCGTAAATATTGTCCTCATCATCATCAACCTGAACACCTCGACCCAGTATCTCTGGTTCAAGTGGCCACTCATTGGATGGGGTATTGGCCTATTTTTTCACGGCATGGGCGTTTTTGCCTTGTCCAAAGGCCTATCATTGAAAGATCGCATGATCGAAAAAGAAATGAGAAGGCAGGCCACAAAAAAGCAGTAACCCCGAATTGACCTGAATGTCGTATTGGTCGCCTCCCCGTAAAGATTACAAGAGAGTGCTGGCCGGTTGAACGTATTTTGGCTGGGGTGTTACGATGAGCAAAGAAATGGAATGCATGTGCCTTTATTGCGGCCTATACCACTATATTGAACCTGAGGGGATTTCTCTGGACGAGACGGATGATAGGGAGATGCTGCTGCTCAGAGACGTTTTTTGCTCTGAATGCGGTGGTGAGCTGGCCTTTTTCAGCAAGGAGGACGGGACAAACTAACCGCATCTGGCCACCGGTTGTGCTATTCAAGACTTCTCCACCCAGGCAAAAACTTTCTAAGGGGTCGTTGAGGCTGTCGGAAAATGCCCATCTGCCATTCGACACGCTCATGGCCCTGAGCAAAGTCGAAGCATCGAATGGCTGCCTTACCCTCATCCCCCGCCCTGTTAAATTCTCGCTACGCGAGACGGCGAAGCCGATTTAACAGGGCAAGTCACTGCGGCGTATGAAAATCCATGGCCAAAGGCGTAAGACTCAGGGCTCAAGGATAAAAGATAATAAAGGTGGCCTTGGTTCTTCCCTTGCGCCTTTTGCCCTGCGCCTGATTCTTACGCCTCATTCCTCGGGATTTGTCCGCGCTTCGCTTGAACTCCCCACCCTGCGGGCGGGTCCCCAGTTTCGGAAGCTCCCGTCCCGCGAACGGCATCTGCGACAGAGCGGGATTTCGCAGCGCTCAACTTGCATTTGGACATTTTCCATCAGCCTCTAAGAAGCCGGTTTTTCGACAGTCCCGTTAGCAACTATAAGTAAATGTGGGCAGTTGGGGCCTCATATCAGAGCCCGCCAAAGCCGCTTATTTCTTGATGACCCTGAATTCAGCCCGCCTATTCTTGGCCCAGGCCTCTTCATCGTGTCCGCGAACGGCTGGTCTCTCTTCTCCATAGCTGATGGTTGAGATCCTGCTTGCAGAGATACCCAGACCTGTGAGAAATTTTGCAGTCGCGCTGGCCCTTCTCTCACCCAGGGCGAGATTATAGTGATTAGAGCCCTGTTCATCACAGTGACCCTCTATCTGCACCGAGAAACGGGGATTTGCACGTAACCACTTGGCCTTTTTTGTCAGGGTTTCGCGTGCTAGAGGTTTCAAAGTGGATCTATCAAAGTCAAAGTAAATGGGCGCTGATTCAAATGCCTGAATCTCGTCTTGAAGCATTTGCGTTCGCTCCTGTTCGCGTGTCCTTGCCCGGCGCTCTGCCTCTGCCCTCTTCTCCTCTTCCAGGGCGGTCATTTCTATCTTAGAGGGCTCCCCTCGATCTCCTGCCTCCGGGGACCCCACAACGGGCCTGCCTTCTTCCGTTCTGAATTCTTTTTTAGTACATGAGCCTGTAATTAAGAGGGAGGAGCAGAATAAGGCCACTGTCAGCGAAACTATGGTCCTTTTTTGCATTGCGATCTCTCCTTTCCAGCTTTTATTCACTTAGGGTGAAACTGAACAATAAGACATCACTTGCGCTCAGTTGTCAATATTTTCCATATCAGCTACACCGAAAAAGCTGACCGAGCCGCATTAATTGCTCTACATCCCCTTACTCGCCTTCAGAAAGGGGCTCTTGTCCAGGGCGCGATAGCCCGCATCGGTCTTCCATTCTCCTTGACATAGGAAAGCCATTCTTTTTAAATCGAACCTAATGCGCTCCCATAAATGAAATTGGGAAAACGACAAACATGGAGGCCCTTTACATCAACGGACGGGTGTTCCAGGGTGTTTTATCAGAACATCCATTGAAAGGAGTCAGACCATGAGTAGGCCGTTTCAGACATTGAGTAAAAATGAGATCGCTATGGAAATGGAGGGCTTGGTCAAAGAGGGGCGAGATGCGGGAATGGATCAGGCTCAAATAATTACGACTGAGAAGGTGGTCGTGGATGATCGGGTGTCATACAAGTGTATGTTTTCTTGTTCAGGTTATAATACCAATCTGCAATGTCCACCGTTTTCCATGAAACCTGCACAGACTAGAGAATTGTTGCAGAAATATAGTTACGGGATTATTTACAGAAAAAAGGGTATCCCAGAACATTTTTGCGGCTTGGAGGCCGACAAAAGTAATCAGTGGGCCAAGATATCTCGCGAACTGCAGCAAACCATGGCCAATCTGGAAGCGAGTGCCTTTTATAAAGGCTTTTATTTTGCACTGGCGGTCGGGGGAGGGAGGTGCAGATTATGCTCCCTAGAAGGTAAATGCGAAGGATTGGAAAATCGTGCTTGCATGCAACCATTCATGAGCCGGCCTTCAATGGAGGCTATCGGCATAGATGTATACTCGACACTGAGAGGTCTGAATTGGGAATTCTCTGTCATCGGAAAAAAGACAAATCCTAAAAATGTGGAAACAGCCGCATACTGCGGTCTTCTTCTTCTCTACTAGTGCAATTCCCTCTCTGCAGTTCCAAGGTGCTAGAGGCTGATCCAGGTAACCCCTCTCACGACCAGGATTACACTAATCAGCCCCCGCATGCAGACACCACCTGGAAAATTAATTAAACAAGAGACTTTTTCTGTTTGAAATCGGGAAAATGTGCTATATGTTCGGGAGAAGTGCAACAAGCCGTGTATTGTAGATGTATTTGTCGAGGTAACCGAATTGGCCTAAATTCAACATCTTGAAAGGAGGAGAGTTATGGCTACAGGGAGTACATACACCATTGTTGAATTGGTTGGAACGAGCGATAAGTCTTGGGAGGAGGCCGCTAAGTTGGCCGTGGAAACCGCTGCAGAGACGCTTAGAGATTTGAGGATTGCCGAGGTTATTAGACTGGATATGACAGTGGAAAACGGTAAAGTCAAGCAGTATCGAGCACGGGTTAATGTCTCATTCAAGTACCAAAAGGAGGGTTAACAAGAAAGAGAGAACAGGACAGCCTTTCATTGCAGATTACCTGCAGTAGCTTGTCATTTTCTTATGGAATAAAAAGGGCACACCATCATGATGTGATGGGATGCCCTTTTTTAGCTTGAATAGTGCTTAGCTTACATCGACATTTACAGCAGCAGGGCCTTTTTGACCTTGCTCTATGTCAAAGGTAACTCTGTCGCCTTCTCTGAGAGACTTGAAGCCGTTCCCATTGATCCCTGAATGGTGAACAAATACATCCGGACCGTCTTCTTGCTCTATGAAGCCGTAGCCCTTGCGGTCATTAAACCACTTCA
>JASFIT010000333.1:0-5376 GCA_050122535.1 Desulfobacteraceae bacterium
CAGGACACCTCACAAGGTCTGCATTCGACAGATACACGAAGCTAGACATAAATCAGAAGAGAGAGGTGCTCAAAAAGCTACTGTAACAACTGGTTGCTACAAACCCACGCTGTTTAAGTAAATAGCGACTTCTGAGAGGCTTGGTGCCTGGGCCGGGAGTCGAACCCGGACTCTCATTCGAGAGAGGGATTTTAAGTCCCTTGCGTCTACCAATTCCGCCACCCAGGCCTGTGATCAAAATTTTTAATATTGCAAAGGATAGATGTCAAGGTGATATTCCCCTCCCCTAGCCCCCCCTGCCTGGGGAGGGGAATATCAATGGCTACCATTCATCACCAAAGGATGGACCCTATTCTTAGCGCAGGTAGATGGGGTTGGAGAAGATCCAGGGCCGCCAGCCAAAAGGAAAAACGTAGCGGTAAACCTCCGTGCGGTATACCCCCCTCTCTTGGGCCCTGTAAGCTGCCTCCCTGCTCCGCCACTTCTTTTCCAGCTTTCCATCTTTAAAAAGCCTGATCTCTCCGTCATGGGGCAAACTGACCACGAAATCCCCTGGTTGAAAATGGCTTTCATCTCCCATAGCCAGACCCAATCCGGCATCAGAATGGAAAGAGAAGCGGAAGCCCTTTGCGGAACAGATTTTCTCATGGGCGATAAATAATCGACCCTCCCGCATGGCCCCATACACCTCCTCCTTCGCCTGTTCAAAGTCCTTTGACATCTTATTTTCGAGGAGTATATGAATGCTGACCGTCCTTAGTAGGTGCTCATATGAGAGGGGCCTGAAGTTGATAAAGGCGTATCTGAAGATAGATCCATGGGCGTCTGATCCGCCGACGGCTACCACCCTCCTATGGCGACAAAGATCGTCCCAGAAAGCCAGAGTCTTCTGACTCGGAGGTCTGAGACTGAGGCTTTTGAAGGTGAGGAGGAACAAACCATGAAGGACAGATTTGACTCGCTCTTTCCAGCGGGAGGTGTAATTCCATATACAAATACCCGTATATCCCTCGACCGAAAGATGGTTCCAGGTATATGCTTTGGACTTTTCGCTAAAGGGCATACCCTTCTCAAAGGGGTGGGCCAGAAAACCGAATCCGCCCTGCTCATTAACATGATCAATGACCTCCTGCGGGCCCAGGCCGTGGCCCTTAATCAACTTTTTCAAGTCATAAGCCAAATAATGGTGATAGCGCCCACCTATTTCCAGGCCGATGAGTACCAGGACATCCCCATAGAAGCCCTCCTCTTCCAGATGAAGGGAGTTGGTCAGGTAATCATGGTCATTGAGGCAGACAAAATCGAGATTTGCATTTGCGGCTGAACGGGCTATCTGCGAGATACTGCCGCCGCCATCAGAGTAGAGGGAGTGAATGTGCAAATTACCAATATATTCAAAGTGAGCCATAACTGATAGTTTTGGAATAATGGAATATTGGAATTATGGAATGTTGGGTCTAAAAGGGCAATACATCATTTCGGATAGCTCATTCATATTGACTGAGTGCTTCTAACCCCATCTTCATCGGCTTGTAAACCGTGAACATACCAATGATCAAGACGGCTACAAAGGAAGGGATGATAAAGAGCCACTGAAGCCCCGTGAGGTTCACTCCCTTCGCGTTGGCCATGAATATGACGTAGACGGGTCCTGCTTCCAGAACGATTATTGCGGCCATGAATATGACGCTCACAATCATGTACATGACGCCACCAAAGCCCGTGGCCACTTGTGCGATATTCTCAAATTTGAAATTGGGATAGAGGGCTCCAAATCCAATCCCGAGGGCGACAATGCCGAAAATGGCCAAAAACATGGTCACTGAAGATAGGATCATCATAAAAGGGGTCACATTGAGGAGATGGTTGGTGGTTATAATAAGGACCTCGCCTAGAATGAGCATCGGCAGGATGTAAAAGGCATATTTCCCCCAGAGGAATCTTTTAATGGGAAGGGGGGAGGAACGTATAATCCAAAAGGCCCCTCCTTCAGAACTGACGGCGGGAAATATGAAACGGACCGAGACAGCCGAAAGTACGAAACCTGCAAGGCCCATATTCAGAAAAGCGACTTCATTCTGAAGGAATTCGATGCGGATGGGACTCCGCTCCAGTGGCAAGACACTGAAGTTATAGAGATAGACAACGACAAGGGCGCCAAGTAGAAGCAGTTGGGACCACTGGGTATTATCCCGGAAAAATGTGCGGACATCTTTGTTCATAACAGAGGCCAGATCACGCCCCATCGGCTTTGTAAAGAGTTTCATGAGCAAATTTAGCGTGGTGTTTCCACCTCTTCTTCTCTTTTTGGCTTCTTGTGATTTGGAAAAACCCTCAAAGTAGATGGCCTCAGCGACCCATATGTTGATAACGACCAGGAAGGCCGCTGTCGACCAGACATACATGGTCCCAAAAAGGTGACTTCTCCTGCCAGACCCGCTCAGATAGTCCCACAAGGTCTCCGTGACCCAGTGGGTGGGGAGATAAGGGGAATCTGGGGCCTTTAGAGCGCTCAAATACTGCATGACACTGAAAAAGGCTTCCGGATCCACCAGTCTTTCGGGTCTCAGAAATCTGAACATCAAATAGAGAGCAGCAATCAGGAATATGAGCAGGAGCATGACGATGTCCCTGGTCCTCCTTGCAGGGAAGATATGAACGATGATCATGGTGAAAAGAATACCGATTCCCGCCGCGATAATGGCTATGGCCAAACCCATGTGTAAGACTGCAAAATAAAAGCCTAGGCTTGGGCGATATACATAGGCGTAAGCCATCATGACAGGGAGACCAAAAATGATGACCATCCAAGAACTGTCAACAAGGGTGTACGCGGACCGGCTAAGAAAGAGCTCTTCAAGATGGGTGGGCATGGAGTGACAGAGTTGCAAGTCGTTGGAGAGATAGAGGTTTGAAAGGGCCGTTATGATGTGGCTGAAGATGAGTAGTGAAAAAAATGTCAAGAGGACCATTGAGAGAAGATGATGGGCCAGCAGGTCCCCTATCACCTCAACCGATTGAAAATAGATAAGCACGCGGCATGAGAGGACAAACATCCCCGCCCAGAAACAGAGCCCAATAATGGCCATGATAAGGGCCTTCTTTCGTGCTCGAGAAGCAGATCTGGCGAGGCCGTTTCTAAAGCCAAGAATTCTTGGGCTAAGAAGAAGATAGAGATTTCTCATGAGCGACCGTCCCACCCTCTGTGAGTTTCAAAAAGATGTTTTCCAGATTGCCATCCACGCCCGCCTGCCTTTTTAAGTCCTCCGCCGTTCCTGTAGCGATAATTTTTCCCGCCTGTATGATGGCAATTTCCTGGCAGACTTCTTGGGCGACTTCCAGGGAGTGGGTGGACATAAAGATGGTTCTGCCTTTTTGCGCCTGGTTTCTGAATATGTCTTTCACAAGTCTTGCGGCCTTGGGGTCGAGGCCCACCATGGGTTCGTCAACGACGATGACCTTCGGCTCGTGAAGCAACGCGGCACACATAATCAACCTTTGCTTCATTCCATGAGAGAAACTCTCTATGAGTTCATCACTCCAGTGGCTCAACTCAAAAAGCTCAAGCAGTTGGGTCATGTTCCCATTAAGGGATTGGGAGTGATTTAGACCATAGAGCCCGGCTACAAACTGGAGGAATTCCCGACCAGTCAGTTTTTCATAGACAAAAGGCTGGTCAGGCACAAAACCGATGCGCCGCTTTGCCTCAGATGGATCATGGGCTATATCTATGTCATCGATGAGGACTTGTCCCTCTGTGGGTTTCAAAACACCAGCCATCATCTTGATCGTGGTGGTTTTGCCTGCACCGTTTGGGCCAAGGAATCCGAAAATGACCCCCTTTTTGATTTCCAGGTTGAGGTTATCAACGGCCCTAAATCCCCTGTACAATTTGGTTAAATTATTCAACTTAATCATAGCGATAATCCAAAACCTTCAATTTTAATTGGCCTATCAAGCCTGCGATTTCAACTTGTCTTTCAAGGTTTCCTTCCACCAGCTTAATATGCGTTGCATCAACGGGCATCTGATTCAGCGTCGCATCCATGGAAACCCATTTGCCCACATAGGCTTCGGTCCAAGCATGGTAGAAGAACTTCCCTCGGTTGTAGACCAGTCCAATGTTAAGCCTGGCCGGGATCCCTGATGCCCTAAGCAGAGCTGTCAACAGCGTGGCATGCTCGTTACAGTCCCCTACCCTTGTTTTCAAGACCTCCAACGCGCTAGGCACACTGACCACGGGCCTTTTCTCCAGATTATCATAAACCCAGGCAAATAGCCTTCTGCTTACCACCAGGGGGTCCTTCTCGCTTCCAAAGATTTCTCTGGCTTTTTCTACGATCTCCTTTTCATCGCTTTCAATATTAAATTCCGATTTCAGAAAGGGCTTCATCCCGTCGCCACGGTAAGGGTATGGTACTGAATAAGGAGCTCGAGAAGGTAAGTATTCTCGGGATATCTCCATGACCCCTTCATGAAACCGCTGTCGTCCTCCAGTCAACACGTCGGGGTCAAGGACGGCGTTGTTAATGCCATCAACCTGTAGTTTTAGGTAATGGACCCGGGAGGGTTCAGGTAACCTTCTTTCCACGCTGATGGAGGCCGCGTCATAAAAATCCACTTCTTCCTGCCCCTCAATATCCAGGGGAGCAACCGCCGCACTGGACTTGACAATGGTAAACCCCATGAACCCTTTCTCTTTCAGGGTTGTGCCGCTCTCATCAACCCAGGAAGTGAGAAGCTTGCCCCACATTTCGGTTTCTAGTCGATAGGCGTTGTATCTTATCCTGTTAATGGTGATAGGTTCTCTTGCCACCACTTTGACGATCGCCTCTTTCTGTGCCGTCGTAGAAGGATCAAAGATGGGCACCTTGAACTCCTCTCCTACCCTGATTTTTCTGGACTTCAAGAAAAAGCCCATACATGCTCCCATCATGGGTGGAGCGGATAGCTTAATCCTCTGGGTCCTCTTGGCCTTCCCTCTCGCACTCTCCAGTAAAAGCTCGTCACCCAAAACCCTTCCCGTTAAATTAAATCTAACAACGCCAGAGCTCATACTAAAATTAAAACTCTTTAACAGGAAATTATCATCGACTCGGCACTGTGTGGCTGTGTATACACCACTGGCCAAGCCCATAAGGTTTAGTCTCAAAAAAACCTCCTCTTGCACTAAATAACCACCATCAAAGGGCTTGACGAGGCTCACCGTGTATCCCACCTTCTTATCCTTGAGATAGATCTCTTTCCACTCACGTTGGGGAGAATCGATGGTACCCGCCACCTGCTTGGAGGCCACAGACATATCCCCTTCCGTGAAGTGGAGCTTTTTTATAAGCAAACCTATCATGACCACCCAGACGGACACGACGGCTATGC
>JASFIT010000334.1:0-5363 GCA_050122535.1 Desulfobacteraceae bacterium
TGAAGGGATAGACCGCCCGTTGTGTAGAACGAGAATACCTTGCGCTCCTGAGCTTGTATGCTGGCCAGGATAACCTCCACGTCCCTGTCAGGAAGGGGTTTGTAGAGTGTGGCGCAGCCGGAGAGGAAAAGGAAAAGAAAGCATGTCAAAAGGGATGACAAGAAAGAGGGGAAAGGATGTGAAGAAAACATTTGGTCAAAAGATCTCAAAAGTGTTATTTTAAAAACTTCTTTACCTCTTCTATTTTTTGTTGCAGCTTTTCTTTATCGGGATGATTCAAGGATAGGGCCTTTTGATACATCTCAAGGGATTTCTGGTACTTTTTTTTCTTGAAATAGACGTCCCCTAAATGCTCTGTAATCGTCGGGTCGTCGGGCGTAAGTGAAGATGCCTTCTCCAATTTGTCAAGGGCCTCATCATACAATCCTTTCTGGTAATACACCCATCCGAGGCTGTCGATTATATACCCACTGTTCGGTTTCAGTTTTAAGGCCCTTTCTATGAGGTCCATGGCCTCATTCAGTCTGACGCCTTGCTCGGCATAGGTGTACCCGATGTAATTGAGGGCATCTGCATGATCGGGGTTTATTTCCAATATTCTTCTCATTTGTTCGAGGCACTTCTCTTTTTGATTTGACTTATCCAGCACGACGCCCAAGCGAAAAAGGAGATCCACGTTCTTGTCATCCTGTTTTAGACCCTTTTCAATAGATTCTATTGCCTTCCCATATTCCTTCTTTGCCTCATAAATGGACGCGAGCATCAAATAGAGTTCAGGTTGATTCTCCTTAATTTCAATCGCCTTTTGGAGCACGTCTATGGCTTCGTCATATTTCTTCTGGCCCTCTAAGATGTAAGCTATGTGAATTTGCGCGTTGATATAGTATTTCGATTCCCTGCCAACCAAGCTAAAGTGATGTACAGCATCCTCCATTTTTTCTTTTTCTTCATAAGCCGTGGCGAGGTAATATCTGGACTTGTGATCATCCGGCCAAGCGCTAACAATCAGATCCAGTTCAGCGATCGACTCATCAATTTTGCCATGCCTGAGATAAATGAGACCTAAGGTCTGACGCCCTGGATCTCCCGGCTTAGATTGTTTCTTAAGTTCTTCGATTTGCTTCTCAGCTTTCTCTGCCTCATCAAGCTGATAATAGATGCCAATCAGCCTATCCCTCGCCGTATTGTTATTGGGATAAAACCGAAGAAGCGTCTCGTATATTTCCGCTGCCTTGTCATGCTTTTTGAGCATCTGGTATAGGCTTCCCAGATCGAAGAGGGCTGGCTCCATACGTTTGTTAAGGCTTAAGGCATCACGATAGGACTTCTCTGCCTCTGAGTAATTCTTCAATTCAAGATTGATCCGCCCCCGGTAATAATGGGCCATCACCATATTGGGATCCTGCTGGATCAGTTCATCCAAATGTGCCAAGGCGGACTTGAATTCCCCTTTTCTTATGAGGATACTTGTCAGGATTAACCTTATCCTTTGTTGATTAGGGTCAAGCTCGAGGATTTCCTTGTAAGCTAATAGGGCCGATTCCCGATCCCCCGACGCAGCGTATATTTCGGCCAAGAGTATTCGATTTTTTACATTTGTTGGATCCAAGTCTAAGCTTTTCTGGGCATACTCAATGGCTGCTTTGTAGTCTTTCATTTCTTTAAGCAAAACGGCCATTTTCTGATTCAGGTAGACTGAATCTGGGTCATAACTAAGGGCCTCCAATAAATAGCTCTTCGCTTCTTCGTGGCGTCCATGGGCCATGTGGATGGAGGCCATTGTGAAACTCCTATAAGACTCCTGGATCACATCCGCCTCCATTTGAGGTATGTCTTCTTCGGGCGGTGCCAAGTCAGCCCCTTTGAATCGAGACTCGGGTATCATTCCCGCACAGGACAGGGCCGCCCCTAACATGAAGGTAAAAATGGGATAGATGAGCCAACTAAAACAGAATGTACTTTTTTCTTTTTTCATTTGATGAAGCTGGAAAAATCCTCCTCAAAATTTGGAATTTCCTCGATGAGCCATTTTTTGATATTCTTGATGATCCTTTCCTGAATCTGCCTAACCCGCTCCCGGGAAATATGATATTTATCTCCCAGTTGTTGAAGTGTCAAAGGATTTTCGGCCATAATTCGATTATCGAAGATATCCAGTTCCTTTCCAGATAGTTTTTCCCTGTATTCAGCTAACTTTTGGATAAGCAGTGTCCTGCTCTGCTTTTCAGAGAGTTGCTCATCAATGGCCATCTCGTTCGGATCGGGTAGGAAGGAGCCGAACACCTCCTTCCCATCATGACTCATGGGGGCATTAAGAGAAACCTCTCCGCCCCCCAGGCGTTGGCTCATTTCCATAACTTCTTCTTCTTTCACATCAAGACGTTCCGCCAGTAGCCGTGGTTCAGGTTCAAAGCCCTGAGCCATGAGCTTGTCCCTCTCTTTTGCTAGATTAAAGAATAGCTTTCGCTGTGTCTGGGTGGTCCCAATCTTCACCAACTTCCAGTTTTCCATAATGAATTTTAACATGTATGCCTTGATCCAGAAAGAAGCATAATAGGAGAATTTTATGCCGCGGTAGGGATCGAATTTCCTAACGGCCTGCAAAAGGCCCACATTTCCCTCCTGGATAAGGTCCAGGAGACTTTTTGTCCAATAGCGATGGAAGTCCATAGCAATCTTGACCACCAGTCTAAGGTTAGACGTAACGAGCTTCATAGCTGCCCTCTTGTCGTTTTTCTCCCTTACCCTGATGGCCAACTCGATCTCCTCTTCTCTGGTCAGCAACTTGTAATGCTTGATCTCCAATAGATACAGTTGAAGAGGATCGTAGGGGACAAGAGCCCTATCCTCAGGGCGAACCATAGGGGCGAGCTCCACCTGATTCCCCTTGGAAAGTCTGCCTTTACCAGGCTTCCGCTCCTTTGCTTGAGAAGATATTTTTTTTGCTTTTACCATTTCAGGGTTTGCCTTTTGGTCACGCTCTAGCCGGGTGCAACGATTTTTGGTTGAGGGGCGGTCTGGACGGATGCAGACTGTTTCAGGAACCTATGGATCTTCAAGATGGGAAAGAACTTCGTATAAGAAGACTTGGTCTTAAACAGTTGTTACTCTTAGATATTTCTTTTTACCTGCCCGCAACAAAATAGCATCGTCTACCAAATCATTTAAGTCGATAATCTGGTCAAAAGCTTGAATTCTTGCGTTGTTCGCATAACCGCCCCCCTGGGAGATCAGGCGGCGGGCCTCGCCCCTGGTTTTGCAAAGACCCGCCTTTTCGAATAGCTTGTAAGCCGGAATCCCTTTCTCAAGTTCTCCAGAATCCATGGTATAGCTGGGGACAGATTCGAATAATCCTGCTGCACCCTCTCCAAATAACTGGCGGGCATCATCTCTTGCCTTTCCCGCCTCTTCCGTGCCGTGGCAAAGACGGGTAGCTTCATAGGCGAGCACTTCCTTTGCCTGCCTCATGTCTTGCCCTTCTAGTGAGCCAAGTCTGCGGATCTCTTCCATGGGCAGATACGTGAATAAGGCCAGGAAACGCTCCACGTCCCTGTCATCCTGATTTATCCAGTACTGGTAGTAATCATAGGGTTTAGTCATTTCTGGATCGAGCCACACCGCACCCTTGTGTGTCTTGCCCATTTTTATACCAGATGACGTGGTAATGAGCGGAAAGGTTAGACCATGAATAACTTGCCCTTCCAGTCGTCTGGTCAGGTCCGCTCCAGCCAAAATATTTCCCCACTGATCATTTCCGCCCATCTGGAGGCGGCAATCATAATGTTTGAACAAATACCAGAAGTCATAGGCCTGAAGGAGCATATAGTTGAACTCGATAAAGCTTAGTCCGCTGTTGCTCTTTAGTCTGATCTTGTAACTCTCTGCCGCCAACATCCGGTTCACGCTAAAATGGCGGCCAATGTCCCGCAGGAAATCTATGTAATTTAGAGCAACAAGCCAGTCGGCGTTGTTTACCATGAGGGCTTTGCCCTCACTAAAATCGATAAATCGAGAGAGCTGCTCTTTGATTCCCGCTGCGTTTTGTTCGATTTCTTCCCTGCTCATGATGGGACGAATCTCAGTCTTGCCACTCGGGTCTCCCACGAGAGTGGTGCCACCTCCCACAACAGCGATGGGTATGTGTCCTGCCCTTTGCATATGGGCCAAAGCCATAATGGGTATGAGGCTTCCCAGATGAAGACTGTTGGCCGTGGCGTCAAAGCCGATATAGCATTTGATAGGGCTTTCTAAGAGGTTCCGTAGGCGGTCTCTATCAGTGACCTGTTCAATGAAACCTCTCTCTTCAAAGGTGTCAAAAACGTTCACGGATCTATTCCTCAGAAATCTCCCTTTCAAAGCCCTCAGGAAGCCTTAAACTGACCACCTGACCAAGCTCTCCGATATCTTTTATATCTTTTCCGTCAAACTGAAAATCCATTCCCGCTGCATTTCCCAACAGCACATAAAAGCCTCTTTTCGCCTTCCATTGTGGTCTGCTTCCGGGTTGAAGAATGTACTCCTTAGGCGCTTCATCATCAATATAGATCCTTATCCAGGTTCTCAGGTGAACAATGCCCGTGAGAACACGCCAGTCAGTGGTGCCAGAAGACTCTGCTCTAACTGGCGTGAGTAGATCTTCATCAGTGGGGTACTCGGTCGTTTCTTTTTCCTCAGGCTTCGACTCAGGGATATCCATTTCTGCCGGCCCGACGCGGGGTGTCGCAACTTCGACGGTTTCTTCCTTTTTCTTCAATAACTCCCCTTTCACCGTTTCCTGGACAACGGGTCGGGCCTCCTCCTTGGCGGGCTCTTCCTGAATTTGTGCAGGAAGGCCTTTCTCTGTTTGCTCCGTGCCCTGTTCGGGCAAAGGCCTTCCCATCCATAGGTAGAGTGCGATAGCCAAGGCAACTAGGCATAACGCCAGTGCGAGGGCAATTCTCCTCTTGGGCTTTTTGGGCTCCATAATTGGTGTTGGCGGTGCCACGTCGTCAGGTACGCCGCTTTTATATAGATCAAGGAGTTTGTCCTCATCCAGGCCAAGCGCTTTGGCATAAGACCTAATGAAACCTTTAACAAAAACTGAAGGGGGCAGATTGTGCCAGTCTTCGTTCTCCAAGGCTTCGAGGAAGTGCTTTCTCAACCTGGTAATCTGAGACAGCTGCTCATGGCTGAGACCTCTGCTTTCCCTTTCATTTCTTAACAGGGCCCCCAGGCCTGATACTTTCGCGGGCTCCGCAGTTGTCTCCATCTTCCCTTGTGCCTGTTGGCTTTCCTTTTGGCTCATTTCCGACATGAACGTCTCAAGTATCCCTGCTTACGAGAAATACCAGGCCCTAGAAAATTATTTTGGTATAGCTCTCCTT
>JASFIT010000335.1:0-5363 GCA_050122535.1 Desulfobacteraceae bacterium
TCCACGGATATGAAAGTAACCAGGTTGGTCGTGGATCCTGAAACAGTCCGAATGAGTGGAGACACCGATACATTTAATGCCGTGGATACCATAAAGAACAGACTGGAACCTTCAGCCTATTTCAGTAGGGTGACCATCACATCAGCCAATCTTGACAGGACGGGAAAGCGGGTTCAATTTGAGATAAAATTGCAACGAGCAAAGTAAAGAATGGAGTACACCGGGAATCATCGTTATGAAACTTGCCAAACGTGAAAAATATTTTGTTGGAATTGCGGTCTGCGCCATTGGGCTCTTTATTCTTTTCCAACTACTCATCTTTCCCTTCTTTGAAAAGAGAGAACGGCTTCAGAGCGGTGTTAAGGCAAAAGAGGAGGCATTAAGAGAGATCATGAGGCTGAGCAGCGAGTATCAGGCCTACAAAGGGGATTCTCGACAGATACAGCGGCTGCTTGCCAAGCGCAAGGGGGGGTTCACGCTCTTTGCCTTTCTTGAACGGGCTGCTGGCGAGGCCGGAGTCAAAGAAAACATTGAATATATGAAACCTTCCACGCCAAAAAGCACAGGGCCGTACAAGGAATCAATGGTGGAGATGAAATTGGAGGCCATCACACTGAATCAACTAACCCAATACCTTCATAGAATCGAATCGCCTGAGGACCTAATAAGTATCAAAAGGATTTCTATCAAACAAAACAGCAAGGAAGCCGGATACTTGGATGCCGTTTTACAGGCCCTGACATTTCAATAGGACAATAAAATGAAGGACTAGTGTCGTGTCCCGAAAATAACTTTAAGAATATAGAAAGCCAGAAGTCATTGCGAGGAGCCGTAGGCGACGAAGCAATCTCTTGTAAGCTAGCGAAAACTGTAATCTTCACAAGTTGAGATTGCTTCGCTTTGCTCGCAATGACCTCATATGGAGGCATTATTTATGTAAAGAACTTTTGGGACACGACACGAGTTGTTTTCCATTTTTCCAATATTCCATTATTCCAATGTTCCATTTATTGTATAATAGTGTCTCCTAAATATTGGACCCCTTATGAAGCAGTTTACACGAAAAAATCAAAAATGGTTCGGATACGTGCTGTACGCCGTTATTATAACCGCCGGGCTCCTGTATCTTCGTTTTCCTTCAGAGGCCATCAAGGACTATTTAGAAACAAGAGGTGACAGATCCCATTCCCCATTCGAACTCTCAGTTGGACAAGTATCCCCTACTTTGCCCTTCGGCCTGAAGTTGCTGAAGACCCAAGTTTCGCAAAGCGCCAACCCCAACAAAATCATCTTCCGGGCCGACCGCCTCTCTATCAGACCCACCATCGGGACCCTATTAGTTGGAAAATTCAATTTCTGTTTTGAAGGTCTCGCCTATGATGGTGTATTAAGAGGTTGTGCCAATTTTAGTGAGAAGAGCCTGCAACCCCCTTTTTCGGCGGCCATTGAATTGAAGGACATTAGTATGGGCAAATATGACCTTCGGAGCCTAATTGGTCGTCATGTGGAGGGAAGACTGGACGGAACCGTGGCCTACAATGCAAAAAACGATCTCTTGATTGAAGGGCGTGGAGAAGCCGATCTAAGGCTGTCCGATGGCCGCTTGGAACTCTTGCAACCCATTCTGAGCCTGGATTCCATCGATTTCCGCCTAGTCTTCATAAAAATGGCCCTCCAAAACCGCAAGATCAATTTGACGCAAGTGGCACTGGAGGGGCCCAATATGCGTGGCACCCTATCGGGAATTATCAGTTTACAAAAAGACATAGGCAAGAGCCGTCTTGATCTGAGAGGAACCATAGAACCCTTTTCAGATTTCTTTGAGAGCCTTCCTGGAACGCGAGATATGGTGAAATTGTTCCAGCGCCGCCTAAAACGGGGAACGCTCACATTTATCATTCGAGGAACGCTCAAAGAGCCCAGCATTCAATTTACATAGTCTGATGCCAAAGCTTTATTCCTCCATTTTCAACCTTGTAGCCCTATTTGTAGCCATTTACATTGGTGTAGATCTCTTTTACAGGGTCGTGGGTGCACAACTAAGGTATGTGGACACGGAGAAGATCGTGATTGACCCAGCCCCGCGGGCAGAAAATAATACAAGGCCTCCCTTGAAGGATTTCAGGGTGGTTATGGACAGAAACATATTTGGTTCCAAGGACAAGGCTGCGGAAGGGATAAAACCCACAGACCTTGAAACCCTGGAACCCACCTCCTTGAAACTTGCGCTCTTGGGCACAGTCGCTGGCACGCAAAAGAGCGCCGTTGCTGTCATCGAGGAGATAGATAAAAGGAAACAGGGCCTTTACAGGGTAGGAGATAGTGTCCAGGATGCTATCGTAAAAATGATTCTAAGAGGGAAGGTGGTCTTAAGGGTTGGCGATAAAGATGAAATCCTCACCATGGAGGAGTCTTCATCAAGAAGGGCCTCCTCAGAGAAAGAGGCATCTGCGTCAAGGAGAAGACGTCCACCCTCAAGGGTTTCAGGAAGGGGCGCGTCCATAACGGTGAGACGTTCAGATGTCCAGGATGCCCTTAAGAATATTAACACCCTCTTGTCTCAAGTGCGCATACGTCCCCACTTCAAGGATGGCAAGGCAGACGGATTGGCCCTCAGCAATATAAAGGGCGATTCCATTTTTGCAAAATTGGGATTGAGGGATGGCGACATCGTTCGGGGGGTAAATGACAGGCCCATTAGAAGCCCTGACGACATCGTCTCCTTTTATAATAAATTAACATCAGGATCTCGCATGTCACTCCAAATAAATCGTAGAGGGCAGGAGAGAACCATTAACTATAGAATAAGGTAAGGTTGTGTATACCTCTTTCTTTGGATTTAAGGAAAATCCGTTCAATTTAACGCCAGATCCCCGATACCTCTTTTTGAGCCGCTATCACAAAGAGGCCCTCGACCATTTGCTTTACGGAATTAACGAACGAAAGGGTTTCATCGCCATTACTGGTGGAATCGGCACAGGCAAGACAACGCTTTGCCGCGCGCTCCTGACCCATCTGGATGCCTCAACCAAGAGCGCCCTGATACTGAATTCGTTCATCTCGGATATGGAGCTCCTGAAGACCATTAACCAGGAATTTGGCGTTGAGGTGGATTCGGGGGCTGAGAGCAAAAAAGACTATATTGATAAACTCAACCGTTTCCTGCTCCAAAATTTCAGCCGTGGCGGCAAAGCTGTCCTTTTGGTCGATGAGGCACAAAATCTCTCTCATACGGTCCTTGAGCAGATACGGATGCTCTCTAACCTGGAAACGGAAAGGGAGAAATTGATTCAGATCGTGCTTGTGGGCCAATCCGAGCTAAAGGAACTCCTGGCAGCACCCTCTTTAAGACAGCTCAATGAACGCATCATGGTTCGCTATGATCTAAAACCCCTTGATTCCACAGATGTGCAGGGGTACGTGGAGCATCGTTTGGTGGTGGCAGGGGGTCGGGGGGACGTGCGCTTCACAGATGGCGTCTTTAAGAATCTTTATGCCTATTCCCAAGGCAATCCGAGACGCATCAACGCGGTCTGTGACCGGGCCCTGCTCATTGCCTATGTGAAGGAAAAGCACACCATCTCTAAATCAATGGTTTTGAAGGCTATTGAGGAACTGCATGGAGAATTAAGGAGTGAACCGGTCGTCAGCGATTGGTCCTGGAAGAAGTTTGCGTCATCTGCACTTCTTCTCCTGCTACTTATGATCGTAGCAGCCTTCGCAGGATGGAGCCTAAGGGAATACATTCTGGGAATTTCCCCAGTTAAGGAAAAACCCGCACCCGTCAGAATCATCAGACCCATAGGGCCACCACCCAAGCCGCCACAAAAAGAAATTCAAATTGAAAAAGAACCAGCAACGCTCTTTCTCGAGGATAAGGCGAGTCTGACAGGGCTTTTCCGCCTTTTTAGCAGTAACCTGAGCGCAATGGAACAGAGCCTGGATGAGGTTTTTTACAATCTGGTTTCTTTTAACGTGGAACCTGAATACCATCTTTGGTTTAAAAAGCCTTTTCGGATACACCTATCCGATGCCACACCGACGCCTTCAGGAGGCCCCCTTTATCTTTTAATCCGCCAGGTTACAGAGGAGGGGGCCATTGCTGTTGACGCCGAAGGCGAGGATAGACCTGTTTCCAGAGATTTTATTGTCAGTCATTGGGGATTGAGACTCTCTTTCTTCTATCCTTACAAGAACAAGGACACCTATTTGGTGAAAGGGACGGATGTTCCGGATGTTTTGACGGTTCAAAGGAGTCTCAAAGAAATAGGTTATGAGGTGGAAACCACTGGGATTTATGACGAAGCCACTTTTCAAGGCGTAAAGAAATTCCAGGGGGATCTTGGCTTGAAGGCTGACGGTATTGCGGGTCCCCGTACCAGAGCCCTATTATTTCAGATGTCGAAATAGGCAAGATAATGCTGGATGCTGGCCTCTGCCTGCCCGCCACCTGCCCGCCATCAGCTGCGCTTCAGGCGCTGGCAGGCGGGGATGCTTGATGAATAGGACAATGGCCTTTCACTTTTTTATCTAGCATCAAGTATCTAGGATCCTGTATTATAGGGATTACCATGAGCCACATTAATGAGGCCCTGAGAAAGGCCCAAAAAGACAGAGATGCCCACTCCCTGAAATACGCCGGCATTCTTTCTTCGGGCAAAGAGGGAAAGAGAGCGTCTTGGCGGAGAGCCCTTTTTTGGAGTGCCTTTCTCCTCATGCTCATTTTGCTCGCTTTCACCTCCTACTCATGGTGGGATTCTAGAGGGAAAGAGATCCTGGCACCCTCTGACAAAAAAGCGCTCGCAAAACGGCCTCCCCTTCCCAAATCTCCAGGTAGGCCGAAAACCTCTCAGCCCAGGAAGGTTGGGGGCCCAGAGGGGTCTCCTCAAAAAGCGGCTGCAAGTGCAAGAGGATCAAAGCAAAGGGCGGCCAGGAGTGCAAGAGCATTCTATGAAAAGGCCATGCGTTTTCAAAAGAGGGGCCGCTTGCAGGATGCGAAACGATTTTATCAAGAAGCCCTCAGGTTAGACCCTCGTTATGTAGATGCATTAAACAACCTGGGTGTCATATATATTCGTGACAAAGACTACACTGCTGCCCAAAGGAGTTTCGAAAGGGCGACTCGGCTAAAACCAGGTTACGTGGATGCGCATTACAACTTGGCATGCCTCCACGCCATTAAGGGTGAGGTCACACAGAGTCTGGCCCATCTGAAAAAGGCTGTCTCGCTAGACCGTTCAGCGAGGGATTGGGCGCGAAAGGATACGGATTTGGAAAACCTCAGGGGACTCTCTGAGTTTGAGGCGATCATAGGGGGGTAAGGGGAGAATGGAGTAATCCGTCTTATTTGGATGACCATGAAA
>JASFIT010000336.1:0-5358 GCA_050122535.1 Desulfobacteraceae bacterium
CGCATCATCTCTTTGGCGTGGGCGAGTGCCTCCGGCGACACCACCTTACCTCCCAGCAGGCGTGCTATCTCCTTCACCCTCGCTTCAGCATCTAGTTCCGAAATAATGGTCTGGGTTCTCCTGTCTTTGACTTTCTTATCTACGAGGAAGTGTGTGCGCCCCTTGCTTGCGATCTGGGGGAGATGGGTTATGCAGAGGATCTGATGATATGCGGCCAGGGATTGGAGTTTTTCACCCACCACCTCTGCGGTGGCCCCACCAATCCCGGAATCCACTTCGTCAAATACGAGCGTTTCAACGGACGCGGTTCTGGCCAGAATGGTCTTCATGGCCAGCATGATTCTGGACAGCTCTCCCCCAGAGGCGATCCTGGAAAGGGGCCTCAAATCCTCTCCCACATTGGGTGAAAGCATGAATTCTACCCTATCCTGCCCATCGGCGGATATCTCTCCCATCCTGCTTTCCGCGTCCTCCTCCCCAACAACACCCTGCCTATGGAAGCGAACCTCAAACTGAGTCCCCCCCATGTCAAGGAGGCCCATTTCACTTTTCACGGATTTTTCAAGGTCCTCGGCCACCCTTTTCCTCTTCTTGGATAGGATAGTCGCCTTTTCCACAATATCCCTTTCCTTGTCTTTGAGTGTTTCCAGGGTTCTCTCCAGCTCCGCCTTCTTCTGATCCAGGTTTTCCACCATATTAGAGGCTTTATCTCTAAAGCGCCTCACATCTTCCAGGGAGGGGCCATATTTCCTCTTTAACCTGTTTAACACCTGAAGCCTCTCCTCCACCTCATCCAGCCGGGCAGGATCCGCGGTAATGGTCTTTCTCAGATCACGGAGTTCCAGGGCTGTCTCTTCCAGCTCCACCTTGGCTTTAACGAGGGCATCCTTAATACCCGTGAGCCTTGTATCCACCTCAGCGCCCTTCTCCATTCTCTTGATACAGTGTGAAATATCCGAGAGCACAGAATCCCCTTTCTCATAAAGCATTTCATAGGATTCCGCCACGCTCTCCCTGAGCTCCTCAGCGTGTCGAAGCCTTTTCTTTTCCTCCTCCAGAAGACTGTCTTCCCCTTCCTTTATGCGGGCTGTCGCAATTTCTTTCATCTGAAATCTACTCAATTCCTGTCTCTCCACATCCTCCTGGATTCCTCTCTCAAGCCGGCGGAGCGCCTCTTTCAAGGACTGATATTGCCTGAAAGACTCATTCAGCTCCAGTCGCTCTGGGGTCAGGCCCCCAAAATCATCCAAAAGATAAAGATGGTTGTCCGGCCTGAGCAGCAATTGATGCTCATGCTGGCCTGATACACTGATCAAGGTGGCCCCGATCTTGGACAACGTCTGTAGCGTAACCATGGAATCGTTGATCATGATCTTGTTGCGGCCCTCGCGAGAAAGGGTTCGCTTGATCAACAACTCTCCTTTAAACGTGAGCCCCAGGACAGACATTAGTTCTGAAAGGAACGGGTGATCAGGCAGGCTGAAGAGGGCCTCCACCCTCGCCTCATTTGAGCCGCTCCGTATGAGGTCCGCGGATGCCCTCCCTCCCAGGATGAGATTGACAGCATTGATGATAATGGATTTCCCTGCCCCGGTCTCTCCTGACAGGATATTGAGCCCGGGCTTGAAGGTGATGTCCAGACGGCTGATAATGGCAAAATTGGAGATGTTCAATTGAACAAGCATGGGATCCAGGCCTCACTCTGCAATTGGCCTCCGGCCCGTTAGGCCTACGCCCCGCAGGGAGTAATGGAATTATGGAGTACTGGAATGATGGATGACAGGTTTAGTATGGTTTGTGTGTCGCTGTCAATATTAAGGATTTAGACGGGTTGCCAGGTGACCCTGAGGACCTCTTGATAGCTGGTCTCTCCTTCCAGGAGCTTCTTGACGGCGTTTTCACGAAGCGTGATCATCCCTTCCTTCTTGGCCATGTCAAGCATGGCTTCCACGTTGGATTCTGGAGTGATCAACTTCTTTATAGATTCTGTGACAGGAAGCACCTCATAGACACCGCTTCTGCCAAGATAGCCGGTTCCCCGGCATTTCATGCAGCCCTTTCCCATGTGGAGTTCCACGGGGCCGTTCCTCCCCAGATCCAGGCCCAGGGAAGCCAGTTCTTTTGGGTCCATCTCGAATGGCTCTTTGCAAAAAGGGCATATCTTCCTCACAAGACGCTGGGCCAGTATACCCACCAGGGTGGCCTGGAGCAAAAAGGAGGGTGTTCCCAGATCCTGAAGACGGGTCACGGATGAGGGGGCGTCATTGGTGTGCAGTGTGGACAGGACGAGGTGTCCGGTCAAGGCGGCCTGAACGGCGTTTTCCGCTGTCTCCAGGTCTCTCATCTCACCGATCATGATGATGTCCGGATCCTGTCTCAGAATATTCCTCAGGATGGAGCCAAATGTGATACCGACCAGGGGCTGGACCGCGATTTGATTGAAGTCCTCGTGGATCATCTCAATGGGATCCTCCACCGTGGTGATGTTAATATCTGGAGACGAGAGTTCGCGGAGCGTGGAATAGAGGGTTGTTGACTTACCACTTCCCGTGGGACCGCACACCAGGACAATGCCGTGGGGCATATGGATGAATTGCTGGTAGCGGATCAGGTCCATGGACGTGAAACCGAGGTTTTCCAGGTCCTGGAACAGGACGTCCGGATCACTGATCCTCATGACCAGCTTTTCACCAAAGGCCACGGGAATGGATGAAACCCGGATCTCCGCCTCCACCCCACCCTTTTCCATCTTGATGCGCCCATCTTGTGGCCGACGTTTCTCGGCCATATCCAACCGGGATATGGTCTTTATCCGGCTTATGATGGCGTTGTGGACATTCTTGGGGAGTTCATAAATAACGTGCAGGATCCCATCGATGCGGAGTCTCACCACACTCTTGTCTCTTTTTGGCTCGATGTGCACATCACTGGCCCTCTGGTCAAAGGCATAGCTGAGGAGGTGATCCACGGCATTCACAATGTGTTGATCAGTCGAGGGCAGCTCGTCGTCGGCCCTGAGGCGCACATATTGCTCCAGATTACCCAGGTCCACCGTAGGCCCGGCAAACTGGTTCTCTGCAGCCACGATGGAGCGCTTGAAACCGAAGAACTCATTAATCAGCTTGATGATATCCGTCTTGGTGCTGACCACTGTCTTGACTTTTAACTGGCTGGCCTGAGCGATGTCCCGCATGGCCTCCTCGTTAAAGGGATCTGGTGTGGCCACGGTCAGAAACCCCCCATTGATGGCAATGGGGAGGACCAGGTGTTTCATGGCAAAGCCCTGAGGGATGGTGGTGGTCACCAGGTTGAGGTCCAGCTTGAGGGGATCTATTTTCTTGTAAGGGATCTTCCAGGCCCTGGAGAGAGCCTGGTAAATGGTCTCTTCATCAAGTATGGTGTAGGGGTCGTCAGCTCTCTTCAGCTCCAGGTTGGTAATCACATCCACGATGGTGATGGGATTGATGACCCTGCCCCTCGAAGAGGCAGACGCCTGGCGCACGGCCCTCAACCTCTCCAGCTTCCTTTTGATGTTCCTCTTCTTGTTAAAGATCTCTTTTTTCTGGTCCTCGTTGATCAGACGAAGTTTCCGGAGAACTTTGAGAACGTATTCTTCAGACAATCCTTTATGAGAATCCTTTGGCATTTCAGCGACCTATTTCAATCCCTCAAACAAAATGGTTGAACCTCTGCATATTATTCGAATCATTAGCAATTTTATCGCTACATTTTAATATTATTGGGTCCATTATGGCAATGAAAATCTTCTTTAGAGGCTGTCGGAAAACGCCCATCTGCTGCGTTACCCTCATCCCCCGCCCCGCATCAAGTGCGGGACAACCTGTAGCGGGAATCCATGAATATCTCGGAAAATCAAGTCATTCTGAATCCCCCGCCGAAGTCGGCGTGGGATGACTCATGGCGGGGGGATTTTAATCCAAAATAATCACCCCCTCCTTACAGTCCCTATTAAACGGGCGTAAGAAAGGGGTGGAATTGTAATAGCGATTGGAAGCAGGCTGCCCTTACTCCAGCAACCAGAGGGATTTGGCTTCGCCTTTGGCATTGGTAAGAACGCCCACAAAGGCGCCCTCACCAAAGTAGGCCTTGGAGGCATCCAGCCTCGTGGGGATATTATACGTGACATCCTGTGCAAGGAAGAATGGATCATCATCAATGACCACCCTCTTATCGCCTATCCTGTTAATATGACCATATGCGTTAAACCCATCGGGATAGCCTTTTGGCAATACCATTTCCGGTTTGACCCGTTCCCCTGCATAACCCAGACCTGAGGAAATGGCCTGGATGCCCAAGAACAGGGCCACCCCCATGAAAATGAAAACGAGCGTTCTCTTTCCATGCGATTTTCTTTTTCTCTGCATCATTGTCATAACTCCTTTATTGAACTTGACCCCTTCCCCGTCTGCCAAGGCCCAGCATGGGCGCGCTTGCCAACTCCCCTCCCCCTTGATGGGGGAGGGCAAGGGTGGGGGTGTATTTTATTCAAATTCCTGCCAGTAGGTGATCCCCAGGGTCACCGCCTTTTCGTCCACGGTCACAATCTTTCCTCGAGAAGAACTGAAGTACTTTCTCTCCTTGTCCGTATCAGGCACGCGCAAGATTGCGGGTGGCTGGAGTTTTCCGGGGGCCTTCATCCCAGAAGGGGCCACCAGAACCGGGTCTTCCGCCGTTCCGATATTGACGAAATCATTTTCATCGATGATCCCGTCCTCATTGATATCAAACTGCGGCCTGGTCGTTTGCCCACCCGTGCAGGCATCCATCTCCATGACCACGGTATCACCGCCGGCACCACAGGGCGAAGCTTCAGGGACGTAGGGCACGAATACCACCCTTCCTTCCCTGATCAGGGCATCACTGACTGATCTTTCTCCACTAAGGGGCAGATCAAAGTACCACCCCACAAGCTTCACTGGATCCGGATTTGCGCCAATGTTATTGGGTTCGCAGTCTATAATCCCTTCACCATCCCCACAGTCTGCGCCGCCGTTGTACTCTGAGGTGGTCCCCCAAGGATTGACGATCGTCGCCATGCTGTCCGTCAGGATCCTGAGTTGCTGGTCGTAAAAGACCCAGAAATCTCCGTCGCACGTGGTGATATTGGGATCACACGGCAGGACGTTCTGCTCAAGGAGGGTGACCGAGTCTAGCTGGTTGCTCAGTTGAGGTGTGGCTCCACGGTCGAAAATACCCAGGTACTCGCTGTCGTCCTCATCGTCTCCATAATCCCATATGCCGTACAGGGTCTGGGTCGTGGTATTGGCATAATCGAATTCTCCCAGCCATTTCCCCGTACCAAAGGTCACCATGTACCCGTGTGTCGTACACCAATCC
>JASFIT010000337.1:0-5353 GCA_050122535.1 Desulfobacteraceae bacterium
GTACTCCGTGTAACTGAACTTGAGGGCCACTTTGGCGATCAGGGGAGCGAAGAAAGTTAAGACGATGACGCTGAAGACTCCTCCGATAAAGGAGGCCACAACCGCCGTTGTCAGGGCCCTGTGGGCCTCCCCTTTGCGGGCCATTGGGTATCCATCCAATATGGTGCAAATGGCGGCCGGGGTGCCGGGCGTATTGATGAGTATGGCACTAACCGCGCCACCATAAAAGGCCCCACAATAGACTGCCACCAACATACAGATACCCATGGCTGGATCCATTCCAAAGGTGAGGGGCAAAAGAACCGTAACACCTACCATAGCTCCCACACCGGGTAGTACGCCCACAATGATTCCCAGGGGAACACTGAACAACAGGATGAGTATCATCTTCATATTGAGAACAGCCGCCCAACCGGCCACGAGGTCTGAAAACATGCTTCTAAGGTCCTCTCAAAATAGACTGCCCGAGGGCAGGAAGACATTAAGTAGGGTCCCGAACAGATAATAGCTTGCCAGGGTTATGGCAGGTGGGATGAGAATAAGGGGCCATAGCGAGCGTACACCTAAGAGATAAAAGCCCAGAACCATAAAGGCAATCGTAGAGATTACGTAGCCGAAGAGCGTGGCCAGGTACACATATACAAGAAAAGCCAAAAACATGATAAACGGACGGCCCTGCAGGAGCGCCTTCGGCCTGGTTGCATCAGCTCGCGTTTTCAGGTGATCCCGCAGAGAAAAGAAGATGAGAAAGCCGGCTTGTAGGGCCAATGCGGCCAGCAGGAGGCGAGGTAAGAAGTGGACGCCCACGTCCCCGGGAATCTCTTCGAGCTCATACCCAGAGAAGTGGTAGGTGAGCACGAAAAATGCGATGGCAAAGATGAGCAACAGGATGCCCATCATCAGGTCACGCTGCGCCTTGCTCATGGTGCTCTCTTTTTCGACCATAGTCCACCTCCCTGGCTCGACTTCCGTCCTTTTGTTATTTCCAAACCCGGCGGCTGGGACTATAACGGCATCACCTAGACCAATCCCCAGTCGCCGGAGGCGACGGAGAGGTTTTCATTTGTCCCGAAAGTTCGCGGGACAAATGAAAAATTTCTTTCCCTCTGTGTCCCCTGCCCGCCATTCCATCCTCCGTAGCAGGCTACTGCGGAGGACGGGCGCTCTCGCTCAGGCGAGGCAGGCGGGTCTTCGCCTCTGCTTGCCCCGCCAAAGGCTTGGCGACGGGTGGTGAAATCCTCTACTTGGCCTTGGCCTTGTATGCTTTGAAGTACTTAATATCGGCCGCTATCTTTTGCTGAAAGGCGTTCCTGTCAAGGTACAGCACCGGCGACTTGGCTTTAAGCATGGCTTTGCCGAATTCCGGGCTCTTGGCCGCCTCGGCAAATGCGCTTTCCAGCTTCTTGAGCACTGCCGGAGCAAGGCCCTTCGGGGCGAAGATGCCCGTCCAGAGCTGCGGATAGGTCGCGACGCCATCCTCCTCCACAGTGGGAACATTCGGGGCCAAATCCAAACGTTCGCCGGCAAAAACCCCCATGATATTTAACTTGCCCGCCTTCTGGAGGCCGAGTGCCGCTCCCAATACCGCTAGCGCTATATCCACATGCCCGCCGACGGCGGCTGTGATACCGGGTCGCAGTCCCTTGAACGGAACCCCCTTCATTTGGATGCCCGTTTGCGTTTCAAGGGCCCTCAACATCAGGAAGGGAACGGTGCCCAGGCCTGGGTGCGCATATTTGACTTCACCTGGGTGTTTTTTGGCGTATGCGATCAGCTCTTTCGTGGTCTTGTAAGGCGTATGGGCGCCGGCCACCAGCACAATCGGCAGATACGTAAACTGGCAGATGGGCTCCAAATCCTCTGTTCCGTATGGAAGCTTGGCTGAGAAGATGGGTTGGGTGACTGCTGGACCTATGGGAAGGGAACCGATCTCATAACCGTCCTTCTTGGCCTGCGCCACTTTGGCCGCTCCTATGGTTGCCCTGCCCCCTGTCACATTGGAGACTTTTACGGGTTGGCCCAGGGCCTTTGAGGCCGCATCGGCAAATATCCTGGTGGCAATGTCCCCACCTGACCCAGCTGGGAAAGGGTAGATCATACGGATCGGCTTGCTGGGGTAGTCCCCGCCCATTACTGGGGCCCGGGTTCCGATCACCAACATGCCGCTTACCACAATCGCCACGATCAAAAGATTTTTGAGGTTCATACGTTTATCCATCTTTTCCTCCTTTTTGCCAAAAGGTTATAAGGTTAAAACAGCCTCCAGGCGGCCTATGCTTGGTCTTGATAGCGATCACCTGGTGACGGCTGAACCATTAAAGCCCATCTCCTCAACTGAGGAGCCTAAATCACCTGAAGTTGCCAGCATCTTCTCTTCCAGGTCTTTCAATGTGGGTACAATATCTTCCAGGTGAAAACGCATCTTTCGACGCGCTCCTTCAACGTCGCCCTGGCGGACCAGTTCTAAAAGCTCAGGGTGTGACGTGGTGTCGTGGATTATTCGTTCTGACGGCTTGATCTTTAAAATCAATTCCTCTGTGAAGTCCATCAGGATATTGACCAATATGTCATACATAGGGTTGTGGGCGCACTTTGCAAGGAGCCTATGGAAGTTCACGTTCCAGGCCACATATTCATCTCCAGGCGCATCAGGCATGCCCTCAATGCCCTCGGCCAGTATCTCCACATCCTCGCCCCTTGCTCTCTCTGCTGCCAGTGCGGCCACGATAGGTTCAATTTCTAATCTCACCTCCATGATATCCGCAACCTTTGCCTTCCCTAATCGAAGCACGTCTTTTATCACCTGGGAGACCGCATCATGTTTCATGGGTAGGACAAAGGCACCCCCCTTGGGACCTCTTTTAATTTCTATCAGGCCCGCCTGCTCCAGGTTCCTGATTGCTTCCCGGACAATAACCCTGCTCACGCCGAAGATCTTCACGAGCTGGTGTTCGGGAGGGATCCTTTCCCCAGGCTGATATTCTCCTTGGAAAATGGACTCCTTGAGTTGGCTGCTGACCAGGTCTGCGAGCCGGCCCTTTGGAACATGCGTGTAATTCATATTGACCCCAATTCTCCGTGTCTCCCCTTGCTCTGTGAGAGATCCTAAAATATATATCGAAATCAGTCGCCTTCCGCAGGAGGTAAGTTTTGAAACTGCGGGCAATAGTCAGAGGCATATCGATGGGCTCTGAAGATTCCCCAACGGACTGCCCCTTCTGGATCGGGGATTGGACGAACCCAGTGCCATACAAGCTCATTCTCCTTAGTGAGTTCGAATACGATGCCATTGCCTCCTGAGCAGACCACGCTGTTACCATTGGGAAGACGATCGACACCGCTTACGAAAGGTGAAAAGTGAACTCTACCGGACACATAACCCTCAATTCCGAACTCCGGCTCACTCTGCCACACAATTTCCCCGGTCTTGATATCCACCTCAAGCGCTCTGGAGTAAAAATTATACATGGCGTTGTCATAGACTAGCATGTTACCTGCGCCAGGAAGGCCTTCTGCTATGTGATGAGCGTCATGGGGTCCCCCCATATTCTTGGGATCCCGAATATCATGGTGTTCCACTTGTCCCGTCTCTTGATCCAAGTATGCCACATTTCCCCAACGCCAGGTGATATCGCCGGACTGGCGATCAATAATGAAAGCGCCGTCTGTATGCCTGCTGCTGGACATGATATTCCCGTCAGGCATCACATCCACATCATTGATATGGGTCCACTCCTCCCTCGGATGAATCGCCCCGATTATGTCGATATCAGGATCAAAATGCTCTATTCCGTGCCACTCCCATACCGTCCTCCCCTCTGAATCGATTTCGCGAAAATAATCGCCAAACATGGTTCCATCTTTGTGCTCCGTGCCCTTCTGGCCTCCACGCACCTTCTTGGCCAATTCGGGTGGTACCACTTCCCAGCCCACATAGATGTAGTGACCGTTTGGCAGTTTCCTGAAATCGTGATGCATGTAGGGGTCAAAATGCTCGAAGACGATATTACTCTCCCAGTCAAACTCCGTCATCATACCCGTGGCCCCTCCCATATGGTATTTGTCGTAACCGGGTCTGTTGGGGTGAGCTTTGGAACAACGCTGAACAGAGACTAAATGTCCGTCCGGCATCAGCCGGGAGTACCATGGGGGATAGGGCGTTTTCCAGGTGTGGACGGTCTCTCCCTTCATGTCCATCAAGATGACCTCGCCAGGGGATTGGTTCGGCTCCGGGGCGGATCTGCGCGGCATTGTCGTTATCAGCGTATAACCAGAAAATGCCTTGTCTTTGTCGAAGAGGGTAACGCCTGACTCGAACTTATGCGGCCATGACATATCCGTTTCTCCTTTTTATAGTTGAGTTTGTTATGAATGCTGATTTCTTGGCAGCGGGAAGTCTATTTATGTAAGGTTCTGATATGACAACAAATAACAGGTTAAATGATATTTAATGTATAATGTATAACAATTGATATCACCATCCAGTCATTTGTCAAGTGAAAACGCCCAAATATTGAAATCAAAGGATTCGTGGTTAACTTCTGTCTACTTATGAAGATTTGGACAGAATACTGGAATTAGGAGGCATAAAATGGCAAATTTTAGGTTTTATTTTCCAGGCATCACACTAATCCTTATAGCGATTGCAATCATAGCCGTGCCTGAAATTCTCGTGGCTTTCATCGCAGCCGCCATTATCGTGGTCGGCATTGCACTGCTGTACATGGGCCATATAGCTAGGAAAACAGAGATTGAAATGAGGGATTCTGGGGAATGGGTTCATGGCGACGGTTTCTTTGATGGGTGGTTTGCCAGGGCGCCCGTGTATAGGAGGAGGCATAGACGTTTCTAGACCGCTCGCTTTGCCCTGCCTGCCAGCGTCGGCTCGTCCTATGCCGGGGCAGCGCTAGTGATGGTGGGCAACTCACGTTGGGAATGTTGGTATACTGGAATGATGGAAAAATGGTTTTTATGTAAAACGCAAAAACGCCTTCAGGATCAACATTCCAATATTCCATTATTCCATTATTCCATTCCTCAACCTCTCCTCTCCGGCCTTAGGCTCCTCACGGCTGCCCCTGCCTTCCACATTTCCGAATTCTTCATCTCATCCAGTTCTTTTTGGAGTCGCTCGCGATAGTCCGGGGCACTGTTGGCTTCAAGGACAATCCGGGTCTCTTTGCCAGAGACAACGCTTTCATAGAGTTCGTCAAAGAGAGGGGCAACCATATCCCGGAACCGGTGGCGCCAATCCAGCGCCCCTCTTTGGGCGGTGGTGCTGCAATTGGCGTACATCCAGTCCATGCCATTCTCTGCCACCAGGCGTATGAGACTCTGGGTGAGTTCCTCCACC
>JASFIT010000338.1:0-5329 GCA_050122535.1 Desulfobacteraceae bacterium
CGTCACGGTGTTGGCCGGAGACCTGTGGGAGGGCAGGGAGTATTTCGGGCCTTTATTCTACAATCAGATAAAAGCAGCAGAACTTCTGCTATTCAACAAGGTTGACCTTCTGCCTAGGGAGGAGGTGCCACGATCTCTGCAGGAGATCAGAGAGATCAATCCCTCCTGCTCGGTGGTACCTACTCACCATTGTCACGTTGATCCAGAGGTGCTCTGGAAACCTGGGGTTGGGGGTGATCATCAAACAGAGTTGCATCTTCACCACGCACACACAGAACATGGAAGTGCTGAGGAGATGGGGTATGTGACTTTTGCCTTTGAAGACAGATCCCCCTTCAAGACGGAATGCTTTCATCGTTTTATTGAGGATCTGCCCATAGAGATGTATCGGGTAAAAGGTTATGCCCTTCTGGATGTAAAGCGGTTTTTTGTGAATCACGTGGGTGGTGAGACAGAGTGGATAGAGTTGGATGAGGTGGGGCCTACCAAGCTGGCCTTTGTGGGCTGGCAGGTGAACGAGGAAGAGACGCTAAAGGCCCTGAAGGTGTGTTTAAACCCTTGACAACATCTTAATTAGGCGAGACGTGGCCGAAGAAAGGAGGTGAAAGATTCTAAACCGGTAAAGGCAGGTTCGTGACCACGAGGAATTTAACACACTAAATAGAAGGAGGTTACTCATGGCCAAACAGAAGTTAATCGATGCTTATCGGGGAAAAAGAACCGAAGATCCCCCCTGGGTGCCCTATGCAGGCGTTCATTGTGCCTTTCTCATCAATGAACCTGCAGATAAGATGCTGCAAGATGCGGCGCTTCTGGCAAAAGGGGTGGTGAACGCTGCGCAGAGGTATAAGGCGGATGGGATTCCCTTGGTATTTGACCTTTCAGTTGAGGCCAATTCTGTGGGTTGTGACCTGAAATGGTGGCCCGACAACGTGCCATCAGTGACGACCCATCCCTGTTCTGACAAGACGCCTGCCGACGCTGGGCTCGGGATTCCCACCAAGGACTCGGGTCGCTGGCCGGTGCTCTATGAGGCGGCCAAGATTGCCAAACCCCAGTTGGATGAAATGGACTGCGTGTTGATGGGTCTTTATTGCGGTCCGCTGACATTAGCATCCCATTTGGCCGGGGTGCGAATCTTTACGGATGTCTATAAGAATCCAGACTTTGCCCATGCGGTATGCAAGTATGCCGGGGAAGTGGGCGCTGCAGCGGCTGGTTTCTATGCGGAGATGGGATGTGAGATTATTGCCATTGTGGATCCTGTGGCCTCGCAGATCAAGTCAGAGACATTTCAGCAGTTTGTGACCCCTAATTCGCAAGATGCGATTAAGGTGATCCACGATGCAAATCTGACGTCCTCCTTTTTCATCTGTGGTGACGCCACCAAGGTCATGGAAGATGTCTGCAAGATCGGTACACACGGTTTTGCCATCGATGAGCAGTTGAACCTGAACTTTATCCGTGACTTGGCCCACAAACATGGTGTGGGATTTGGAGGAAACCTGAAGCTGACGCTGGCCTTGAGCCTAGGCTTGCTCTCCCCGAGGGAGGATGCCATCGTAAGCCTCGCCGCGGGCGGCCATATAGGCTATACATTCGCCCCTGGGTGAGACATGCCATACGATGTTCCGGTGGAACATATGGATCAAGCGATTGAGGCGAAGGACTGGTATTATCAATACTACGCCAAGTATCCTGAGTCCTGGTAAAAAGGCCTGAGAAAGGAGGATGCAATTCATGGCAGATGTAATTAACATAGATGTGTTGACCCTGGACAGTGTGCAGTGTGCTGCCTGTGGATACATGATGGAATCCATTGCGGCCTTGCCCAAAGATGTCCAGGAGATGATTGTATACAGTGAGTGGTCTATCAAGAACAAGGATGGAATCGGGAAGTTCTTGGAGCTCCAGGGTAGGGTTTTGCCAACGATCTGCATTGAGAGGGATCTGGTATTCGAAAGCATCATCCCTCAATATGAGGAACTCATCGATGAGATGGCGAAACGGGCCCCTAACGATGCGATGAGAGACCGTCTCAAGTCACTCCGCGAGCATGGATTCGAGTTCGACAAGATCCAGGAGAACCTTGCAAGGGCGGGAGCGGGCCAGTTCACTCGCGTAGATTCCGAAAAGAAGTAGATTGACCACAAACCAACCAAACTTCAAACCAGGGGCTCCGTCAGGGGCCCCTGGCACAATCATTTTGCGATTCTCAGGGAAAAGGGATGGAATCTAACGGATTCATCCACATAGAGATTATTCATCAAGGTGATCATTGCGCTGCGTGCCAATATATGGCTGAGGCGGTCGAGGAGGTGATACCGGAATACGGTAACGCGATCCGTTTCACCAAGGTTGAATATACGAAGAGCAAGAAACATGCTCGGCGCTTCTATGATCTCTCGGTCTCGCTTTACGGAGAAGAGGAATTAAGGAAACGGATGAGATGCGCCCCTATACCCTCGTTATTCATTAATGGCGAACTCATTTTTGACGCCATTCCGCCCCGCTATGAACTCGTAGATGCCATAGAGTCTGCTTTAGAAAAACATGGCCTTTCAAAGGCTTAAATTTTTGGGATCATGGAATATTGGAATGATGGAATGATGGCTTTATTTGCAGGTTTATCCCTATTCATTCTATGACTCCAACGTTACATCATTCCGCACAGATATGCAGAGCTTGGCCACCATCCAGGTTCCTAAGACCCCCATAGAGTGCAGGAATCTTAAGGCATTCAATTCCTACCAAAAGAATAAGGAAAAGCATTTTCACGGTTTCTTGCGATTTTCTTATAATGACGAAATCGTTCCGGTCGCTTTATGCGGAGTGGGGCGGGCGCGCGAAGCATTATGGTTTGATTTCAATTTGAAGAGCTCTAATTGAAGGAGTTTTGGCAGGTATGGGCAGAGATGACGTGCTTCAGGAGTTACAGAAGTTTGTTATTGAAAACGGTTTGCCGAAAACGGATATGGCCCTTTTTGGAATTAAGTGCCCTTATTGTGGAAAATCAGACCGTATTAGACAGTTGGAAGATCCGGATGAATTGCCAGAAGGTATGGATCCTGAAGTTATTAAGAGATATGAAGAACTTTGGAAAAATCTCACACAATCAAGCGGGTCTCTAGGTGTGTGTAAATTCTGTAATAATCCCCTCGGCATTTCTATGGATCAAGGGAAGGCTGAACCATTGTATGAATGACGACAGCTTGGCGTTCGGCTACGAGGTTTTGACGGTTATTTTTTCAAATGGGAACCCGGAACCCAGAACGGGGAACCCGAAGCGCGAAGCCGGTAAGTGAAAAGGAGGTTAAGACATGAAAGTTGAGATATTAGGTCCAGGATGTAAACGCTGTGATCAGCTTTATGAAAACACTGTGTCCGCCGTATCGGATTTGGATTCATCAACGGATATTGAGGTTACGAAAGTCAAGGATGTGGATTACTTCACAAAAATGGGCGTCTTTATGACGCCGGGTCTCGTTATCGATGGAAAGGTGGAGTCTGTGGGCAAGGTCCTTTCCGTTGAACAGGTCAAAGAAAAGATAAAGGGAAATATGGCATAGAAAATCTCGGGTTCCATTAGAGGAAGGGATGAACGTTAGCCCCTTTTCTCTGACACGAACTGATACGAGATACCTGATGCTAGATGCTGGATGCTAGATGCCGATAAGAACGCAATAATAAACTTAACATGGTCATTGCGAGCGACTCCCGCGGAGGCGGGAGGAGCGCGGCAATCTCATCCTTCACTTGGAGATTGCGGAGCCTGTTCCGAGCCAGGTGTTTTCTAAGAAAGCACATCTGCAAAACATGAGATTGCTTCGCCCCCGACTCTATGGGGGCTCGCAATGACGGGCGAGGAATCCCTCTCCTCGCAATGACACTTTAGTTACCGCGACTGTATTATATATGGAACAGAAGCTTTTTCTAAATTCAGTATCAAGCATCCAGCATCTGGTATCGGATTCTTGCTTGCACAGAAACAGGGCAAGAGTCTGAGATCTGCTTTAAAGGAGATAGCTCATGACTGATACTACTGGCGTCTATCTTATTACCGGTTTCCTGGGAAGCGGGAAGACCACCTTTTTGAACCGTATCATTGACAAGTTCCCCAAAGACAAGAAGCTTACGATCCTGATGAACGAATTCGGTGAGATCGGAATAGATGGCACTTTGATTGAGGGCGAAGAACTTGACATGATGGAAATCAGCAAAGGTTCCATCTTTTGTGTCTGCGTAAAAACCGATTTTATAAAAGGACTATATGAACTGAAGAACACCGTTCAGCCCGATGTGCTCATCATCGAATCCACGGGGGTTGCAAACCCTTCTGATCTGAAAAGGGATTTGAAACTCCCCATATTTAACGATCGGTTTCAGTTTGTGGAGCAGTTTTGTGTCCTTGACGCCGCGCACTTCCTGGATGCTTACGACACTTACGCCTCCTTGGAAAAGCAGATTGCTTCTTCCACGGTGTTCATCATAAACAAGACCGACCTTGCACCCAGCGAGACCATCGACAAAGTCAAAAAAGTGGTCCATGAATTCCATCCCGCCCCATACTTTTTTGAGACCACGTATGCGGATATACCTTTGGAACAATTCTTATTCCCTGAAGAAGCGGCCGCAAAAGTGGATAAAGAATCAGTCTCCAAGAAACGCGAAAAGCGAGTCTTGTCAGAGAATGAACTGGATCAATTCGTTGATGACCTCCTGGACGACCCTGATCTTGAAATTACTCCGCCTGACCGCCTGCTGTCCGTGACCTATCATTGGTCTGGGAACGATTTAGAGCAAGTGAGAGAGATGGCGGAGAGGCTCCCTTCTTCCGTTGTGCGAGCGAAAGGGTTCTTGGAGGAAAAGGGGGACATCTATCTATTCAGCTACGTCATGGGAGACTGGACCATTGAGGCGTCAGGAATCACAGAGGATCGGATTGAGCACATGAATGTGGTGGTCTTTATCGGGCCACCAGAATCCATGGAGGGCATTGAGGAGGCGTCCAAAACGGGAGACTGGAAAAGCATGGGAACTTTTCAACCCATGTCACAAGTGGGAGATTAGTTTTCAAATTTAGGGATTGAGGAATAGCGGAAAATTGAGATCTTTGAATTTCTTTAATCCCCCAATTCCTAAATTCCTAAATTTTAAAGGAGGGCTGATTATGGGAGAGAACCAATATGATATGATGATTGTGGGCGCTGGCCCTGGTGGAATAACCGCTGCCCTCTATGGCCAGCGTTTGGGGTGGAGCACCGTTGTTTTCGGTGACATCCCTGGCGGGAATGTGTACATGATCGAAAACTTGGCCAACTACCCTGGA
>JASFIT010000339.1:0-5294 GCA_050122535.1 Desulfobacteraceae bacterium
AAGAGACATTTGAGAATTGGCGACATCGTCATTGCGAGCGAAGCGAAGCAATCTCGTTTTCTTTGAAGCGGAAGAGATTGCCGCGTCGTCCCGCACCAGCGGGACTCCTCGCAATGACTGAGGACGTGCTTTTTTAAAAGTCTCTAAAAGACTGTCAAGATGAGTGTCCAGACTAAATACTTATACCCCAAAATAGGCGGCCCTCACATCAGGGTTATCCATCAGTTCACCCCTTTCCCCCTCCAGGACCGCAGACCCGTTTTCCAGAATGTAACCGTAATCCACAATGGGGAGAACGGGCCTTGCGTACTGCTCCGTTACGATGACAGTGACTCCCCTATCCTTCCTTATCTGCCTGATCGACCTTACCAGATTGATTTGTATGAGAGGACTGAGACCGAGAAGGGGCTCGTCAAGGATGAGCAATTCTGGTTGGGCCATCAATGCCCTCCCTATGGCGAGCATCTGTTGCTCCCCACCGCTCAAAAAGCCCCCTTCCCTCTTCCTAAGAGGCTTAAGGGGTGGAAAGGCCTCAAACACATATTGAAGCGTCTCTTTTGCCTGAGAGGATGAGGCAAGGTATCCACCGATCCGAAGGTTTTCCAAGACACTGCTCTCCGGAAAGATCCTTCTGCGTTCAGGACAGAGGATAATCCCATTCTTACTCCGTTTACTGGGCTTCTCTTTGGTGATATCAGACCCCTTGTACTCTATAATCCCATGCACGGATACCCTTTCTCCGCCCGCCATCTCCTCCTTTTTCATAATATCCAGAATTATGCCCGAGATGGCATAGCAGAGCGTTGATTTCCCCGCACTGTTGGCCCCAAACACGCCCACGATCTGACCTTCCCCACATCGCATACTCACATTGTTAATGGCCACCATGTTTTCATAAAAGACCATGAGATCTTGGATCCTAAGCATAGTCCATGACCTCCTGGTCCGACCCAAAGTAGGCTTCCTTTACCTTCTCGTCGGCCATCACCTCTTCAGCAGTCCCCTCAATCAGCTTCTCTCCAAAGTTCAATACCATAACCCGGTTGGCCACTCTGAACAGTTCACGCAATCGATGCTCGATCATAATGAGCGTGACACCCTCCATCTGTAATTTCTCTATGAGTGGGGTCATGGTGGCGATCTCACTCCCACTCAGGCCGGAAAAGATTTCATCACAGATCACAAGTTCTGGTCTAATGGCAAGACACCTGGCCAGTTCAAGCCGCTTCAGGTATCCTGTGGGCAATGCTGAGGCCAATTTATAGGGGATAAAAGAATCCCGCTCAAAGCCTATTTCCTCTAGGATATCCAGGCCCACCGTATCCCTGTCTCCATGTTTTCCGCCACCTCTCCAGCCCCCGGTCCGCCTTGCCCTTGGAGATAACAGGGGAATGACAAGGTTTTTGAAGGCGGGAAGGCTGTAATAGGGCCTTGTAATCTGAAAAGTCCTCGCTATACCCAGGTCGGCCACCTTGTGGGGTGGAATCCCTCTTTTCAGTTCTTGGTTTTTGAAATATAGGCTACCCGAATCTCTCCTGATGAATGATGTGATGCAGTTCACCAGAGTGGTCTTTCCCGAGCCATTCGGCCCAATGATCCCAAAAACATCACCCCCATACACATCAAAGCTCACATTGCTGAGGGCCTGGACGCCACCGAATGACTTGGAGAATTGCTCAACCCGAAGTAATGGCTCGCGTTTATTCATTTTTACACTTCAATCCATTGCTGAAATTGGTGATATTTTCGTTCTCCATAGACCATCAACCCTTCACTCTTGAATACGATGAAGACCACCAGAATAACGCAATAGATGACGATTCGGAGCGTACCGAATTCACGGAGTATTTCGGAGATAGGTACCAGGATGAAGGCGCCCAGGATTGGACCAACCAGGGTGCCACCCCCTCCGATAACTGTGGCTGCAATGGGAATGATGGAAAAGTCCAGGGCAAACTGTGATAGACCCGACCACATGTAGATGTGGGCAAGATAGGCCCCGCCAAAGCAACCCAATAAGGATGTGATAAAAACGGCAACCGCTTTGACCGAGCTAATACTTATTCCTGAGGCCTTGACGGCCTGGTCATTGTCCTTTACGCCCCGCATGACCAGCCCATAATCCTCATTGACGAGTCTACGAATGCTGAAAAGAACGATAATGAGAATAATAATGATCAGGTAACGCTCAATCCACGGGTTTGGAAAACTAGATACCCCTACAATGCCATCTGTTCCGCCAAAGATATTCAAGGCCTCAATGAGCCTCATCAGAATCAGAGGGTACATGAGGGTTGCAATGGCAAAATAGACCCCCCGCAAAGGTAAAACAGGGACCAGTAGCAGCGTACATATAAGGGCACCAGCCAGAGTGGCAATGGGAATGGTGAGTATCGGTGGCAGACCCATGTAGGTGTTCAGGATGGCTGCCAAATAACCCCCTACACCGATAAAGAAGGCCCCGCCCAACGATACGAGACCCACAAAATGTGCCAGCAAATCGAAGCCGATAGAGAGCAGCGCGTATATGCAGACAATGGATATGACCCTCTGCCAATAAGCGGAAGGCATGAGCAAGGGAAGGATTAGGAGGCCGAGGATGAGGACCAGTCTTGGCACCAGGAGGTAACTCATTTCACGCCAGGAGGATATGGCATAAATACCCTCTGTTCGGACCTTGATACCCCGATCCAATCTCTCCAGGCGATGTTGTTCACCCTTGCTCATTCTATACCCTTTCTTCGAACTCCTTTTGCCGGCCAAAGATACCGGAAGGTCTCAGGATCAGGGTAACCAGAATGGCCAGCAGGGCCACCACGATTTGGAAATGAGAGGCTATATATACCCAAGTGAGTATCTGAAGAAAGCCTATCAAGAAGGAGGCTATGAGGGCCCCTACCCAACTCCCAAGTCCACCGACAATACAGACAGCTATGGCAAGAACGAGGACATTATATCCCGCCTCCACGGTAATATTGCCCAGGGGTAACAGGACGAAGGCGGCCACGCCCGCCAGAATAGAGCCGAGGGCCATGGCAACCACGGCCATACGGTCTGAATCTATACCGAGCATCATGGCCGCCCTTTCATCCTGGGCCATGCCCCGCAGGGCTAATCCAATTTTGGTGTAGTGGGTAAATGCCCATAAAAGCAGAAACACCAGAGCGCCTATAATGATAATCAAAATCCTCTGCATATCCACAGGGACTCCCAAGATCATGACAAACCCCTCCTTAAACCCCGGAAGCGTATATGTCATGCCCTTAAAGCCCATCCACCTGAGAAATTCCAGGATGGCCAGCCCTATGGCATAGGAGGCTATAATCTCTGAGGTGGCCATGCCTCTGACCCTGATCAGGACACTCTGGTACATGGCGGCTCCAATCAACCCCATTACTAACAGAGCCAGCAGCGCGCTAAGGGCATAGTTCAGTCCAAGGGTGTTTAGGCCAACCCAGACAAAAAACCCTGCGATGATATAAAGGGCCCCATGGGCGAAGTTGGGAAGCCGACTGATGCCGTAAACCAACGTAAAACCAAGGGCCATGAGGGCCAAGGTGAGGCTGTTTATGGTCCCGTAAACCAGAATTTCCATTTCTTGGCGGGTCTCCTTAAACATGCACAAACCCACCTGCACCTCCCACTATCCAGGAGGCCAGGTGGGTAACGTATCACGAAGACTCTGTTTTCGTCAGTGACTCTATTATTTCATCCAGGGAGGAAGTTGAATATCTCCCATAGCGATGCTCTTGGGAAAGACAACCACGCGCTTTCCCGCCTGCCACTGGAAGATGGTCCCGACGGCTCCCTCTTTGGGATCATTACTGGGGATAACCTGATGGCTCTTTGGATCAAACCGAATTCGGCCATAAACCCCAATCATATCCGTCTTCTCCAGGGCAGCCACGACCGCATCTGACTTGAGGGTTCCCGCCCTCTCGATGGCATCCTTCAGTACGTATGGGCCCATATAACTCGTTGAAGTGCCGTAGGCCTCGGGTTCCACTTTCCACCGCTTCGTGTATGCCTTGTAGAACTTCATGGTCCATGGGGTTGCATTGCTGGGCGCATTGCCCGCGTTCACCACATTGGCAAGACAGTATTCGCCCTTTCCTTCAGTGGCCTTCCAGAAACCGGGTTGCTCTGCCGCTGCGATGATGGAGCCGAAAGGAAGGGCCGGCACCTTCATGGCGTACCACTGTCTGAGCAGGATGGAGGATTCAGGCATGTCCATACAGATGATTATAACCTGTGCATTGTTCTTCAGGGCCTTCAAAAGCCCCATGGAATAATCACCAGAACCCGTTGGGTAGACCTCGGGTTGTCCTCCTACGACCGTCCACCCTTTCTTGGAGAGAACTTTGGCAAAGATACCGCCAAAGGCGCGCGCATGGGCCACGTCCTGGATCATGATATACACCCTGTTTAGGTTGAATTTTTTCCCGATACTGACCAACGCGGGGACTTGCTCTCCGACTGCTATCCACTTGGCCTCGCCCGTGATACGGAAAAGGTACTTCAATTTATCGTAATTCTTTGCAACCCGCGCATGATACGCTGGGGTCAAAACACCGGTTGTCAGCATGGAGACCTTTTTGTACTTGGCGATCAGGTCCTGGGAAGCCATTCCCGCCTCGGAACGAATAGGCCCCCCCATAATAAAATCTGCTCTTTTGTCGAGAATAAGCTTTTCCACTGCCAGGAGGGCCTCACTGACGGGTACGCCAGGTTCAAGATCCCGGGTCTCCAGGACTTCCAGTTTAAAGGGGCGCATTTTGCCCCCCACATTAACACCGCCCTTTGCATTGATCTCCTCAATGGCTAGGGTCATTCCCCTTCTTGCATCCCAACCATAGACATAGTTAAGGGAAAGGGGAGCACCGATAACAATGGGTTTTGCCGCACTTGTCGATGAAAATGACATAGCGAACATGATTGCAACCACGAAGACCGCGATGCCCACTAAGAAGTTCTTTTTTCCCATAAAACTATCCTCCTCTCTTCGTTTAAAGGTTAGTTATTGGACCTACCTTCTCTGACACAAATGGCTAACTACTAGACAAAGAAGCTGGCAGGGATAACCATACCCTCTGCCTCGGGGCTATTTTGGGTGATCTCTTCTAAGGGTCTTTCTTGGAATCAGTTACGTGGCGATGCCACAGTTTTCTGTTCTTTCTCTGGTTCAGACATGTATAAACCGGTCGGTTCTTACCCTAACGTTGCAAAACTCGAGGGTGCTGCAGATCCAAGGCGTCAAGGGCGAAGCTGTACTCAGCTACCGTAAGCCCTTGACA
>JASFIT010000340.1:0-5284 GCA_050122535.1 Desulfobacteraceae bacterium
ACATGATGATTTCTCTACTACCCAAGCAACCTTGGTCCTTAGCTATAACTGATGGTTTATAATATTATTCAAAATGCACAAATTGGTCCTTTGGGGCGCCGCATACAGGGCATTCTTCGGGCAGGACGCCGTCGGATATGTAGCCGCAGACAGAGCAGATATAATATGTTGTGGTTCGATCCTCCATCAAATCATTCAGGGCGCTCTTGTAAAGATTGGCGTGACCCTCTTCCACGTCTCTACTCTGGGTGAAGTGCTCGGCAGCCTGATTCTCACCCAAAGCAAGGGCCTGTTGAATGAAGTTTTCGTAGGCTACTTGAGCCACTTTGGTTTCAGATTCAAAACTATCTTTAAGGTTGTCCTCCGTGCTCCCGATCTCTTGGAGTACCCGCAGGGCACGTGCCCCATGGATTTCTTCAGAAAAAGCGATCACCCGAAAAAGCTTCGCCACCTGGGCATATCCTTCCTCTTCAGCCTTCTTGGCAAAGATTTTGAGTCTCAATGCCGCTTTTGCCTCTCCCGTGTAAGCTTTATGTAATGTTTCTCTTATCTTTTCATCCATAGTCATCCACTCCTATTCCTTATCAGAAACTGAACCATGAGGTCCTATCACTCGCCTTCGCGCGGATGCCCGGCAGCATGCAGCGGGGAGGAAGCGAAAGGCGACCGCGCCGAAGCCTTGGCGAAGGCGGGTTCTCAGCTTCGGCGCAGTTCCGCTTGGCTTCGCCACAAATGCCCCGGGCCTTGTCGAAACAAAGTGAAGATCCCGTTTCAACGGGGCGCGGGGAGCTTCACTTCACCAAGACAAGCGCCTCTCTAAACCTGTCCGTCCCTGCCTTTCCCAACAGTTTATAGATAACCATCTCGGTTAAGTAACGGATTCTTGGATGAATGTTTATCGTTCACAGGAAACCTCCCTTCAGTCTTGTTCTTCGCTTAAAACCATAATCAGCGCATCATCGTCACCATAATAGTTCGTGACTTTTCCTGTTATTTTCATGCCCATGCTGTTGTAGAACGCAATAGCACCCCTGTTCTTTGATCTTACCTCGAGCCACACCCTCTTCTTGGCGGACCCCAGAGCATGCAGGAACAACATCTTTCCGAAACCTTTTCTTCTGTGTACAGGTTTCACAGCCGTGGAATGGATATGACCATCCAAGTCGAAGATGATGTATCCCGCAATATCACCACCGGTTTCTAATATCATGAAATTATCAGGGACGCGCTTTGCATAATACAGAAAAGTCTCTTTGGGGTAGGCTGTCTTAGGAAATGCCTCTTCCTCAATCTCAAGGATCTTATGGATATCTTCTCGTTTGAATTTTCTAATCTTGGGAGGACCTTCTTCAGCCATCTACCCGTCATCCTTTAAAGGCCCCTGCCCATTTTTTCAATGCAACCACTTTACTCGAAATAATTTGAGAGCTGGACGGGTATATTGGTTTTATCCACTTCAAAGAGCTCGATCAAGATGTGGTCTGGGGCCGGAACCATAATGTATTTCCAGAACCCGAAATCGGTGATCCCCTTCTTGAATTCAACGCCCTTCGCCTTCATCTCGCTGACCACCCCCTCAATATCATCTGTCTGGATCCCAAAATGGTGAATACTCCCCCTTCCCGGATTCTTTGGCCGCTGATCATAAAGATGGAGCCGACCATTCCCAATTCTCATAAATACATTTCTTGCGCCTGCAAAGGCCGCATCCAGGATCAGCTTAGCGCCAAAGTATTCCGTGTAGAAACGGATGCTCTCGTCAATATCTGAGGCAAATATATGAACGTGATGAATGTGGTTTGCCACCCCTGCCCCCTGCTCATTTGGCCTTACTTACGTCATTCCTCTTCTTCTGCGAGATCCTCAGGCTGACACTTACACCTCCCCCCTACCTTTCCGCACAGCGCGCACTCCAATCCACCGAGATATTCCTCAAACTGTTTGCGCGTGATAAGGCCAAAACGTTGCTCATCAGGCACACGTTTGTCAAATATATGGGGATATGATTTGAGGAGATCACCTCCTTTGAAGTTTTTCAGGTTTTTCCCTATGGGCAAGGATTGACTCGAGCTTTCTATACCAGGCTGTGAAGAACTCTTCCCTCGAGCATCTTTTTTCATTTTCCCACTACCTCCTCCTCCAACGAATTTGAAATGAAGCGCCCAGCTATACAGTTCCCCCGTTCCCTCTCTCAGACGCCAGGCTTCCTGTAAGCTGGAAGCAATTGCCTCTTGGCGAGATGGTCATGGATCTGTCTGGGGGAAAATTTACTCATGTCCTTAGCCACTTTGTGCACCTCAATGCCGTCTTTGGGAATGACCTCCAGGTCCTGCCTGAGGTAACCAAGCATACGGGCTGGGGCTGCGAGCACAATACGTCGGGCCCTGCTTTCTCTGGCAAGATGCCTGGCCTTTTTCACAACTTTGCGGGCAAATCGGCGATCGAATTCATCTTCATGTTGTGTCCGGTGATCATCATAACCATGAGAAGGGCCTCCGCGAGGCGCGCGGCTGCGACCTGTCTTGAGGTCTGTGTAAAGGTCCCGGCCTGCCGTCTCCTTCTGCGGATTGAGGAGTTCCCCCTTGTCAATCAGCTTGGGACCTGATTCCAATTCAGGGAAATCCACCGGTTCCAAGGTAAAAAAGCGCGCGCGAGCGCCACCCGATACCACAACACAATACTCACTCATCTTACACCTCCCTCTAAGTGGTTAAAATTCGTAAGATTTTGGTATTGCTGGAGAACTGTCGTATCATTTGGTCTTTGCGAAGCCTTTGGGGAAGCTGGCATGGTCGGATAACTGGTTGATGTGATACGTTGGTGCCACCCATTCAGAACGATACCTTGATTTTATTTAAGCTGAACGCCATGTCAATAAAATAATAGTTTGAATTTTTCATAAGACGGCCTAAAATCTAATCATTATAACCCCTTATTGTCTTGCCCTGAACGATCAGGCAACGTATTACCATTGGGTTCGGGCGCCTTATCATGAGAGAAAAAGCAGAAACCAAAGTGGGATGCTGCGGTTTTGTGACCGCGCAACAGAAGTACTTCAGGCTCTTTAGACTGATTGAAATCCAGAGTACCTTCTACCAGCTGCCGCAGCTCGAGACTGCCGAGAAGTGGCGTGCATCCGCACCAGCAGGTTTTGAGTTTACGATGAAGGCGTGGCAGTTGATCACCCATGAACCTTCAAGCCCCACCTACCGTCGTCTGACGGAAGAGATCTCCCCTGAGAAATTTGACGCTTATGGACGTTTCCGACCCACAGAAGAGGTCTTGGCAGCCTGGCAGCGCACGTCCCTATTCGCAAGGACATTGGGTGCCACCCTGGTCCTTTTTCAATGCCCAGCGAGCTTCCGTCCTACAGATGAGAATATGGCCAATATGCGGGAATTCTTTGGCCAGATACCTAGGGAGGACCTTCAATTGGCATGGGAGCCCCGTGGAAAATGGCCAAAGGCGGTGATCCATCAGCTCTGTGAAGAGCTGGAATTGATCCACTGTGTTGACCCCTTTAAAGACAAACCCCTCTTTGGTGATTTTCAGTACTTTCGCCTGCATGGGATCACCGGATATAAGTACCATTACGCGGATGAAGATCTCGAGCAGCTGAAAAAATGGATTGGCAAAAGACCAAGCTACCTGCTCTTTAATAACAATTGGATGAAAGAGGATGCGCTTCGATTCATGGAGCTGACTTCACCCATTTTTTATTATTCAGAACAGAGAGAAGACTGAAGCCTGACTGGGAAACGATGGATATTCACCTGAAAATAAGGGGGATCTACACCACCGCATTGACAAGATTTTTTCTGGACAAGGGCTTAACGATCGTCTCACCTTCGGAGGTCATTCAGACAAGATTTGGGAACAGCAAGAGAATCGTCCCAAACAGACCCATGGACGTGTCCATCGACGATCTGGATAGCGCACAAGGGATCCTTCTGGAAGGGCACCCGGAGCCCGTGGACGCCGTGATCCAACTTATCACAGGGGCTTTCAAGGACCCCATTTCCCGGAAAAGAGGAACTGATGCGATCCACGCCATAGGTGAAGTGGAATTCCCCTATCTGGCAAAATCCCAACTGGATGAATTAAGAAGCCGTGTGGTACCCACCCTCTTCAACCATCACCGACTGCGCATCATTGCCTCTGAACATGTGGATCTGATAGAAAAAAAAGAGCTGGCATGTGACCCTGAAAAAAGAGAAACGATCAGCCAGGATGTGGAAAAAAGGCTCATCTGGGATGCATACAGAGTGGGGAAGGAACTGCAGATCGACCACGTCAAACTCGATGGCCGGGTTTTCTCCCTTTCTGAGGGAGAGATTCTGCAAGTAGATCAAGGGGTGAAGAGATTGACCCTCAAAAGAAAGAGGTTCAAAGGAAGAGGCAAATACGACGGGCTGAATATCCTCAAAGCGGCTGGAGACTACGCCATCACGCAGGTGAAAGAAGGGGACTGGTTCTATACGCACAACTACTTGCGACGGGATGGACAACTAATCGGAAGATATTATAATATCAATACGTTAGTAGAGTTTTATCCCGACCGGCTCAGATACGTGGATCTGGAGATAGATGTGGTTTGCTGGCCGGATGGAAAAATTCAAATCATTGATAAAGAGGGCCTAAACCGACACTGGGAAGCGGGTTATCTCAGCAAGGCACTCAAAGAGGAGGCTGAGAGCACGGCCAATGAGGTGAAGGCAGCAGCAAAAAGGGGTTTTGTGGAACATGAATAGCGTGGAAGAACTACGAAGGACCTTTTCCCGCATAGATGGCAGGGGATACAAGGCATACAAGGACCTGGAGGGTGCTTACGATTTTGGTCAGTTTTCCCTCCACGTGGACCATGTGCAGGGGGACCCTTTTGCCGCGCCCTCAAAGGTGAGGGTGCGCGTTCCCATGAGTCGTGCAGCCCTTCCACCCTCCCTATTCCCCAACAAGGTGCGGCAGATGGCTTTCGAGGATTTCTTGGCGCGGAAGGTCCAGAGGGCCATATACAGGGTCTCGGAAAGGGTAAGGGGTAGCGGGAAAAGCGGCTTAATTGATATTGACGCGGGGGGTCAGGAAGTCCTGGAACGGACGGCCTGTAAGGTGACTTCCGACTGGGTGGAAGCGCGTATTTACGTGGGGCTGCCCGCTGCTGGCAGAAGGATTCTGGGGCGCCAGGCAGAGAAAATACTCTGTGACCAGATTCCAAAGATCACTGAGCAGGGTCTCGTGTGGCAAAATCTCTCCCATGAACAGGCCAAGGCGTTTGCGGATTGTGTGG
>JASFIT010000341.1:0-5282 GCA_050122535.1 Desulfobacteraceae bacterium
AACCCAATTGACGTATCTCGCGCTAACAGGCATTGGCGGGCAGGTCACTTATTTTTTGAAGTAAGTCTCGAACATCTCTTTGGCGATTGGGGCAGCACTGCTTCCCCCATGGCCGCCATGCTCTATGAGTATCGCCAATGCCAATCTGGGATCCTCTGCAGGCGCAATGGCCACGAACCAGGCATGATCCCTGAATTCAACCGGGATTTCGGACTCTTCCTCATATTCCTCTGACCTTTCCAAGGTAACGACCTGCGCTGTTCCCGTTTTCCCTGCAACGGTCAACCCCTTGACTCGAGACCTGCCTCCCGTCCCGCGAGGCTCATTGACCACCGCAACAAGGGCCTTTTTGACCCGTTCCACGTTTTCCCTTTTGATATCTATACGATCCAGCAGCGTAGGGGTAAATTGGTGAATTCTATTGCTATCTTTTCCTACCCATTTAATGACCTTTGGCTGGTAAAGATGGCCGCCATTGAAGAGACCTGAAATCATTCTCACCATCTGCATGGGCGTTACCAGGACAAAGCTCTGCCCGATGGCCATGGACACAGTCTCCCCGGTCTGCCAGGGCACACCCCATCTTTTTAGCTTCCAGCGACGGGTAGGAATGAGTCCTGCTTTTTCTGAACCCAGCTCAAATTTCGCCCTCTTCCCCAACCCTAACATCCTTGCATAATGGGCGATGGTGTCTACACCAAGCTGTTTTCCCAACTTGTAAAAATATATGTCACAAGACTCCACCAGTGCCCTATGAAAGGCGACGTTGCCATGCCCATACTTTTTCCAGCAACGATAGGTATGGTTTCCCACCCGGAATTGTCCAGCGCAGAAGATTTCTTCCTCAGGGTCAACGATCCCCTCCTCCAGGCCGGCCAGGGCCACCGCCATCTTAAACACCGAGCCAGGGGGATACTGCCCAGAAATGGGCCGATTCTGAAGGGGACTGTCTTTGCTCTTCATAATCTTGGCCCACTCTGTCCTATCCATACCAACGATAAACCAGTTGGGATCATAAGCGGGGCTGCTGGCCAAAGCGAGGATCTCGCCATTTACGGGATTCATGGCCACAATCGCCCCTTTCTTGCCATTGAGCGCCTTTTCAGCCGTCATTTGCAGATTTTTATCGATCGTAAGCCACACATTTAGGCCAGGAAGGGGTCGCTTGCGGGAGACCACTCTCAGTTTTCGTCCTGCCGCATCCACCTCCACCTGCGCTCCTCCCCTGAATCCATGCAAAGACCTCTGCCATTCCCCTTCCACGCCGGACTTCCCTATGAGGTCTCCCGGCCTGTTGTCTTTATATTTCTCTTTGCCGAGCTGACGCTCGCTTATTTCCCCCAAATAGCCGATCAGATGAGAGGCAAAGCTACCAAAAATATAATGTCTCTGGGGTTTGACCTGGATCATCACGCCCGGCAGGTTAAAAAGATGGGTTTCAACGATCGCCAGTTCATTACGAGAAACGTTTTTCTTGATGAGAACGGGCTTGAAGGGAACCTTGTGAGACTCCTTGCCCAATTTATCCTGTACCGATTGTGGCTCCAGACCGATCAGCAACTTCAAGCTCTTTAGAAGTTGCTTCTGATCTTGAATCTGTTCAGGGATTATGTAGAGATTATAGGAGGGTCGGTTATCCACCAGCAATTCGCCGCGGCGATCGAAAATCATGCCCCTAAAGGGTGGGATATCCTGGAGCTGAATCCGGTTATTCTCCGACTGAACTCTATAGCTGGGCCCATTAAGTATCTGCAAATACCAGAGCCTCAGCACCAAGACCGCGAAGACCGCAAAAACGCACAGCGTGAGTAATCTTAGTCGCCTGTTGAAAACCTCTACTGAAACGGGGTCAAATCCTGAACTTCTCATGGAGTGTTCTACCTTTGAGACAGCAGACTTTCATAAACACGATCCCTTGTCATGAACTTTGATGGGCTCTGACCCCCCATTCCCTCTTTCCTCCGTTCCTTAATTGGGGACCTAAGAGGTGCCACTTCCTCCTTATGGGCGGTAAATAGCTTGGATAACAATTTCCCTCAACTCTATATCTGATTCTCCGAGGCTTCCCGTATGTCCTTGAGCAGAAAATACTTCAAGTGATTTAAGAGGTAAAACACAAGTGGCCCTAACAGGCCCGAACATGCGGCGGATGCGGCGAAAGCCCAGAGAACAAAATACGAAACATGAATCTCCAGGGGAAAAACGTTCAAGAAAGTGAAGAACAAAATCCCCTTTAGCAGAACGGCCAACGATATGATAATGATCTGGCCCCTTGCTGAACGTAGATCTAAGAAGCGAGATCCAAGATTCATACCCAGAAAAACGGTCAAATAGAGAAGTGTGAAGAGTCCCAGCAGACCCCCAGAGAAAATGTCAACCAGAAGTCCTTGACTGAGAGCAAAGATTCCTGCCTCTGTCGCACCATAGAAGACCAGAAGATAGGCCGTGATTATGACCACAAGATCCACATCAAAGAGACTGAGCTGCACATGGTTGAACAGATTCCCTTTGATGAGGACAAAAAAAAGGGATGCAAACCAGAGTAGGAGATACAAGACTAACCGTTTTCTTCCTGTTGGCTGACTAATGGGTCCTCCTTCAAAATAACGAGCAGTTCTTCTAATCTTGAGAAATCGACCATAGGCCCCACTTTGATATCTTTAAACAACTCGCCAGGGATGTTAACCACCTCCAGCACTTCTCCCACCGGGAGCCCTTTGGGGTAGACACGACCCAGTCCTGAGGTCACCACCTTATCCCCTACCACCACATCGCTTGTCTTAAGCATGTAATCAAGGACACAGAGCTTTGCGGATAATCCTTTTACAATCCCCTCATCCCTGGAGCGCTGGATAATGCAGTCCACTGCACTGTTTTGATCTATGATCAAAAGGACTTTGGAATAGTTGGGAGACACTGAGACCAAGCGGCCCACGACGCCGTCTGCATTTACCACGGGCATATTAACTTTCAGCCCGGCGTTCTTCCCTTTGTCAATGATAACCGATTTGAACCACCCAGTAGGATCCCGGCCAATGACCTGGGCTGCCACGACGGGCCAGTCTGTTGTTTTCTTGAACTGAAGGAGTTTTTGAAGACGTTCATGGGTGGCCAAAGTTTCCTGATAGCGGGAGTTTTCCATTTGAAGGGCTTCTATTTCCCTCATTAGCCGAGCGTTTTCATCATGCACATTGACGAGATCAAAATACTTCAGCCAGATGCCTTCTATAATATTAATGGTTCCTTTGATGAGTTCTTGAAAAGGGGCGGTAACTTCAATAATGATCTGTTCAGCAGGATTCCATGAGCCCTTCCCACCCAAATTTGAGGAAAGCAGCAGGAGAGTTAAGAAGATAAAAATGATCCATATCCAGAATGTACTGAACCTTTTTAGTTTTAGCAATGATTCTTATTAGCTCCGACCGTATAGCATTACTTAATCATAACCTCTTTTAATACGGAAATGCTGTCCAGGGCCTTTCCTGAACCGAGCACCACCGTAGAAAGGGGATCTTCTGTGATCGTGATGGGAAGTTTTGTCTCTTCTCTTAAGAGGATATCCAGATTCTTGAGCAGTGAGCCACCGCCCGTCAGAACAATCCCTCTGTCCACAATATCTGCAGCAAGCTCTGGAGGGGTCTGTTCCAGGGCGATTCGCACTGTCTCCACGATGGTCTCCACCTGTTCGGAGATGGATTTCCGCACCTCATCCGAATCTATGGTCAGGATCTTCGGTATACCGGTGACCAGATCTCGGCCTTTTACCTCTATGGTTTCCACTTGATCGCTGGGGTAGGCGTTTCCAATGCTGGTCTTAATGATTTCAGCAGTGGACTGTCCTATGAGAAGATTGTATTTCCTCTTGATATGCTGCAATATGGCCTCGTCCATCTTATCGCCGCCAACCCGCACAGACTTGCTATACACAATCCCGGCCAAGGATATGACAGCCACCTCGGTCGTGCCACCACCAATGTCCACGACCATGTTACTCGTGGGTTCGGTGATGGGCAATCCCGCACCGATCGCCGCAGCCATAGGTTCCTCTATGAGAAAAACCTCCCTTGCCCCTGCCGATTCTGCGGATTCCCGAACCGCCCTTTTCTCCACTTGGGTGATGCCGGAGGGGACGCAGATAATGATTCGGGGCCTCACAAGGGTTCTCCGATTATGGACCTTCCTGATAAAGTGACGAAGCATAGCCTCCGTGATCTCAAAATCTGCAATAACCCCATCCTTCATCGGGCGAATTGCCACAATGTTTCCAGGCGTGCGCCCCAACATCATCTTTGCCTCCTTGCCCACGGCCAGAATCTTGGACCCGCCCTTTTCATCCCTTCTTACAGCCACCACTGAGGGCTCACTGAGGACGATCCCCCTCCCTTTCACATAGACCAACGTGTTTGCCGTGCCCAGGTCAATGGCCAAATCGTTGGAGAACAAGCCGAGTATGGGATCCAATAACATTGCGGTCTCCTTTCAAAAACATCTCGGGTTTTCATCCACTTAGACAAACTAACTCGTGGAAATTATAGGAATCGAAATGAGCAAACGGAATTTATGCGCTTGACAAATGATTAACCATATATTTTACTTATAAAGTTTATAGGAAATCAATGTAAAAAGTGATGTTAGTGGAATCATGAAAAGGACATATCAGCCCAGCAATATAAAAAGGGCCCGCACCCATGGCTTCAGGGCCAGAATGCGCACCAAGGGGGGTGCCAGGGTTTTGAAGCGAAGAAGAGCTAAAGGCAGAAAACGCTTAACCGTCTAAGCCAAAAGCATTTGATAAGAATTTATGACTTGAATGGCCCCTTTCACGTTTTCAAAAGATGAAAGGCTATTGAATCGCAAGGATTTTGTCAATCTAAATCAGTTGGGCAAAAGGTATCAAGCGGCCCATTTTACAGTCATTCTTAAACATAACGGGTTGGGCATTACGAGACTTGGGGTAACCGCTAGCAAGAAGATAGGGAATGCGGTACAGAGAAACAAGGTAAAGCGGCTCATTAGGGAATTCTTTCGATTGCACAAGACCCAATTTCCCCAAAGTTACGATATCCTCATTGCAGCGAAGAAGGGTGCCTACGGCCTGAATTCTAGGCAGATAAAAGAGGAACTAGGTGAGATTATTTTGGATAAGAAGTTACATGCGTAAGCTGAGATATTTACCCATTAGCCTAATTGATATATACCGAAAGGTAATTTCTCCCTTTACATCTCCTTCCTGCCGTTTTTATCCCTCGTGTTCAGCGTATGCCCGCCTTGCCTTTGAAAAA
>JASFIT010000342.1:0-5259 GCA_050122535.1 Desulfobacteraceae bacterium
AAGGGGGCTTCGGACTATTTGGCCCTAAGAACCAAACACGAATCCGCCAGATCAGAACTGGAAACCAGCAGGAAAAATCTTCGGAAGGTCACCAGGGAAAACGAGGAATTGCGGTCTGCTCAAAGGATCAAATGGTTTATAACCGGGGCATCAGTAGTTGTCTTTGGACTTATTTTCGGGCTCATACTTGGAAAGAAACAGAGGAGAAGGCGATCATCAATATATGAATAACCTAGAAGGGGAAGGAAAAATAGGAGGTTGTAATGGCAAAATTGAGCGAAGAGGCCAAAAAAGCGATCGCAGAGATTAAACCATCGCTTGTGGCCACATCGAATGCGGCCGGTAAGCCAAATGTTTCCGCAAAGGGTTCACTACGCGTTCTGGACGATGAATATGTTGTTTTTGCAGACATCGCTTCTCCACGAACGGTGGCAAACATCAAAGAGAACCCGCAAGTAGCCGTCATCTGTCTTGATGCAACTGCCCGTAAAGGCTGTCGTGTTTGGGGAAAGGGCGAGATCCTCAATTCAGGGCCGCTCTTCGACTCCATGACAGAGGAGTATGCGAAGAAAAAGATGGAGGTGAAGAATGTGATTAAAGTGGCCGTAGAGGAGGTGGAGACTTTCTAGGATTGCCTATTATCCCTCCGGTTTCTCCTCCGCTTCATGAAATGTTCATGGACTTTGTTCCGAAAGTTCTCCAGAGACCTGGAACTTCCTCATGAATCTTCTGTCGATGTAATCTTTGAGAAGAAAATTGAACCTGCCATACCAGATCCACCCTTTCCTCGAAAAGATTGCCCTTCCATCACCCAGGTTGAAAAGGAGCAGATATACTTCGCTCGTTTCAAAACGCTTCATCATTCCACCATCAAGGGCTGCCATAAGATTGTGATAAAGGATGGGATTTTGGCGAACCGCATACACGCCCACCTTATCTAAAGTCCTCCCTTGGAGGCTGATGCAGTCGCCCCCACCAAAGATCTCAGGGAATGCCACACTCTGCAAATAATTATTTACGAGCAGCCCACCATCTTTACCAACCGGTAGACCCGATTCCTCGAAAAGCGCTGGAGGCCTGATACCCCATGCGAGAAACAGGAAATCAAATGCATACTCGCGGCCATCCTCCAAAAAGGCATTACCCGACTCAATCCGGCCAACACGTATGCCTTCTGTCACCTCAATGCCTCTCTCCTTTAAGGAATCCATCGCCAGTCCGCGCAACTTCTGAGGAAAGCGTGAGAGGAATTCTTGACCCGCCAACAGGGTAACCTTGGCAGCGATCCCATTATCATGACCCAACTTCCAGAGGTTCCCGGATATTTCCAGCGCACTGGGACCACCGCCAACCACAAGAAGTCTCAGTTTCCCCGTCTTGCCAGATTCCAGAATCGCCTGACGGGCCTCAGAAAGATGCTGGACTGGTTTGGCCGTATAAACATTCGGATCCGAAACGGGTGCTGAGCGCTCAGGGACATGGCTCCCCACGTTAAAAGAGGCCACGTCGTAGCCCACCTGCTCACCAGAGTTGAGAAAAAGGACACGTCGTTTCGGATCAACCCGCACAACAGTGTCCTGAACAAATGTTCCGCCCCGGTCTTCTACCATCTTCTGCACATGAAAACGCACTTCTTCTGACTTATAAATGCCCGAAAGCAATCCCGGACCCATACCGGAATAATAGTGATACGGGTAAGGGCTGATCAGGGTCACATGGTGTCCACACTCGGTATAATGGTCAAGCTTGGACATGACGGTCATATGCGCATGTCCGCCGCCCACCAAAACAAGCTGTTTTCTGGATGATCCACTCAATGTATGCTTCCTTGTTCGTATAAACGTTTCCGTCTCAGTAAGTTCAAAACCCCTCCCGCCCTGTAGACCGTGTTGCAATTCGATAAAACTGTCATTCCGGGCGAGCAGAATGATGTTGAGCGAGACCCGGAATCCAGGAAAGCCACAGGAAATCGTTCATTCTGGATCCCGTCTCGCATCCCGCTCCGCGGGCCTTGGCCGGGATGACAAATTGCGAGATAGCCTGCTGCGAGAGATATACAGAGACCCTTTGAGGATCCGCAGTCAAGCCACTACTTTGAGAAGTGACAGTTGACTTTAGCATCTAAAGGCACCGGGATTATAATCCTGCCGAGCCTTCACCGCAATGATTAAAGCTAAATCAAATTAAAAGGCATAACGAGAGAGGCCACTCTTTTGTTGCCGCAAATCGATAGACACGCTAAAATATTAAGTAATTTCAGCTTTTGTCCCGCTTCCAGCTCCAGTAATTCCGTAAAAGGGGTGGAGCTTTTTTATTTGAATCTCGAAAACCTGGTCCCTTGGACCATGTCAGGTGTGTTCAGCTATGCCTTGGCCGATAGAATGGGTTTTAAGTGAGCTAAAGTTAAGGTGCTCGCCTTTAGCGAGGCCAATTTTGAAACTGGGAAAGATCTTATTCACTTTAGTCATTTTAGGCCCGCCTGCCATGAGCCACTTGGGAGGGACGCTGCATTTCATCTCTTAAGGATCGTTGCTGAAGTCGTAAGTGGGGTTCCACGCAAGAAGGCATTGGCGGGCAGGCACTTTAGAGCACTTTAGGCACTCTGAAGGCGATGGTGTAGGGGGAGGAGGTTGTCTAGGAAAGTTTCAGATGCCCCGCGTTTCAACGCGGGGAGTTTCACTCTTACAATGAAGGGAACCTTGAATCATGAATAACCTGAGCCCAAAAGAGATTTATCAGAGGATTACCCGGAACGTTGAAAAGGTCATGCGGGGGCACTCAGAGGCCATCAGAAAGCTGCTGGCAGGTTTTGTCGGTGGTGGCCATGTGCTGCTGGAAGACTATCCCGGAACCGGTAAGACCACATTGGCCAAGGCCCTCGCTCTTTCCATTGATGCGGCCTTTAAGCGCATCCAGTTTACACCCGATCTTCTCCCATCAGATATCCTTGGTGTTTCTATCTTTGACCAGCGTGATAAGGCCTTTCATTTCCATAAAGGGCCAGTCTTTACCAACATACTTCTGGCAGACGAGATCAATCGGGCCTCGCCCAGGACCCAATCAGCCCTTCTGGAGGCGATGGCAGAGAGACAGGTCAGCATGGATGGTAAACTCCGACCCCTTGAGGAGCCTTTCTTTGTTATTGCCACCCAGAATCCTGTCGAGGCGCGAGGCACCTATCCCCTCCCTGAAGCCCAGATGGACCGTTTTGCGCTTCAGTTTAGCCTCGGGTATGTGGCACCGGATGAGGAGGTGGCCGTACTCACAGACCAGATAGAAACCCACCCCATAGAAGACATTGCCCCTTGCGTTACGAGGGAGGACGTCCTGATATTGACCCAACACATGAAGCAGATACGGATCAGCGAAGAACTGAAGCGATACATCGTGGACCTGGTAACCGCTACCCGATCTTACCAGGGGGTCAAATTGGGGGCGAGCCCAAGGGCCTCACTCTCCCTGATGAAGACTGCGAAGGCGATTGCCCTCTTTGATGGAGGCGAGTTTGTTACGCCCGAGCATATTCAGGAAATCGCAGTGCATGCTATCGCGCACAGGATGGTCATGGATCCCCAGGCGCGCTTTTCTGGCGCAACCGCTGAAGGGGTGGTGGAGGATATTCTAAAAAGCGTTCCTGTGCCCACGTAGATTTTCAAGTGGCAATCAGCCCTCATCAGCGGTCGGCCCTTGAAGCGGGTTCTGCACAACGGGGCTGAACTGAGAACCAAGCATGATAAAACGATTTTTCTATTTGAGCTTTCGTGTCTTCCATTCGGTAAAATGCTGGATCATGAGACGATTCACAAAGGCAGGATTGCTGGTTCTTGCTGGACTTGTAGCCTCTGCTGTGGTTGGGCTAGACACCCACCAAACCCTAGCCTATCAGGCGTTCACCTTCCTTTTGGCCCTATTGCTCACATCAATAGCCTGTGGCGTTCTTTTTCGGGCCCGTCTGACGGCTCAGCGGAAGCTACCCAAGTTTGGGACTGCAGAAGAGCCCCTCAGCTATCGAATCGAAATTAAAAACAGGACCCAAAAGAGACAGCTCGGCCTGTACCTCCGGGAAGACCTGGAGGCGTCGCGCCCTTCTTTTGAGGAGTTTTCAGGCGCTAGGGAGCCAGATGAGAAGAAACGCAACCCCTTTGACCGGGGCGTAGGCTATCATCGATGGCTGTGGCTCCTTTACAGGAAAAAGACGGCAAGGGTGGAGGAGCAATCTATCCCTGATCTTCCTTCTGGTGGAGAACAGGAAGTACACGCGCGGGTCGTTCCTTTGAGAAGGGGGCGTCTGAGGTTCGATGGACTCGAGATTGTCCGTACCGATCCTTTCGGGCTGTGGAAGTCCTACAAAAAAATTCCCATGCCTCAAACTCTCCTGGTTCTACCCAAACGGTATCCATTGCCGCCTATCCCTCTTCCAGGCACCAGGAAATACCAGCCTGGCGGTGTTGCACTGGCCTCTTCGGTAGGGGACTCAGAGGAGTTTTTGTCCCTGAGAGATTACCGCCCCGGAGATCCTTTGCGACGAATCCACTGGAAAAGCTGGGCCAAGATGGGCGAGCCCATAGTCAAGGAATATCAGGACGAATTTTTCGTTCGGCATGCCCTCATATTGGATACCTTTCAGAAGACAGAACAGAGTGAGATCTTGGAAGAGGCCCTTTCTGTTGCGGCCTCTTTCGCCTATACCATCCAGACCCAGGAGTCCTTGCTGGACCTTATGTTTGTGGGAACCGAAGCCTATTGCTTCACGTCTGGGCGCGGCATTGCCCATGTGGACAGGCTGCTTGAAATCTTGGCCTCTGTCCGCGTATGCAGCGACAAACCCTTCAGCACGTTACACGCGCTGGTTATGGAGCGTGCCTCTCTCCTGAGTGGCTGTGTCTGTGTTCTGCTCTCTTGGGATGAGGACAGACGGAAACTGATTCATCTTCTAAAGGCCCTGGGTCTACCCGTACTGGTCCTGGTGATTACGGGTGAAGAAGCATCCCAACCCCCAGATCCTGGACCCATGAAAAGCGAGCCTGAAAATCTCCACAGCCTTCAGGTGGGAAAAATCAAGGAGGGATTGTCCCAATTATGAAAACGCCACCACTTCTCCTTCTTGCTTCCCTCATTTTCTGGGGATGGCAAACAGGGTTGTTGTATTTGGCAGTCGTTATGGCCCTTGCCCTTGAGGGGTCACGTCTTGTCAAATGGAGGATGGACCTTTCCCCTTCTGATTTTAACCGAATCTCAGACCTGTGCACGGTCATTGTC
>JASFIT010000343.1:0-5256 GCA_050122535.1 Desulfobacteraceae bacterium
CTGAACCACATTTGGGAGAATGGATGCATGAGGGACATCCTTCCTCGCATTCACAATTCTTTATAAGATCCAGAGTCCCTTCAAGCAATTCCAGAATGACTTCAAACCCGCGTTGAGCAAGGCCCACCCCCCCGGGATATCCGTCATAGATAAAGATGGCGCTCTTATCCACTTGGGGATGATACGTATAACAAATCCCACCAATATCGTTTCTGTCACAAAGGGCAAATAGGGGAAAGATGCCAATGGCAGCGTGTTCGATGGCATGGATACCCCCCATGTAATGAAGACCCTTCTCTTCCACCCACTTGGTGATGGCGGGTTCTATTTCAATCCAGAAGCTGACGGTCTCAAAGGTCTGAGGAGGCAGTTCAAGGGGGAACACGCCCACCAGTTCCTGGCCGGGCAGGGCCCTCTTTTCATAACCGACGACCCGTTCCGTGACTTCAACGATTCCCTCACGTACGATAAACTGCCCCTTTGGTCGCGTGCGATCAATCTGAATAATCTCTGTCTCCTTTTCAGTGCGGACTCGCGTGAAATATTTGAGCTCTGTCTTGCGGGCAATAATGTCCTTTTTTTCAAGGTTAAGATGATCAACCAGGTATTGTCTGGCTCGATGCAGGTAAACAGCGCCAGGGTGACATTCTGTAAAGGCCCTAAATCCATCAATAGTTCCGATGGCCTGACCCGTCTCCTTTTCAAAGATCGTATAACTCTCACCCACAGTTCTGATATTGACTCGGCGGTGGGGATTCCGACGGGTGGCATACCAGGTGGGTTCCCCTTCGGCTGTCCGTGACAGGTCACCCTCCCTTTCCAACTTTTCAAGATTCTGGGAAAGGTCTTTGGACCAGAAATGAGCGTCTCCTCGGGTGAGTGGATGCTCAGAGGCAGCACAAGGCAAATGGGCTTCCACCACGTGGGGGTTATGGGGATCCAGAATGGCCGCCTCATAAGACCGGCCAAACAGATCATCAGGGTGTCTCATGAAATATTGATCCAAGGCGTCAGGTTTGGCGATGAGAATCACCAGGGAATCTCTGCCTGAGCGACCCACTCTGCCTCCCCTCTGCCAGGTGTTGATGATGGTGCCGGGGTAACCGACCAAAAGGCAAATGTCCAGATACCCTATATCGATTCCCATTTCCAGGGCACTGGTAGATACCACCCCGAGGAGATCTCCGTTGGCCAGTCTTTTTTCTATCTCCCGCCTCTCTTCTGGCATAAACCCTGCGCGATAGGAACTGATCTTCGCCTTTAGCCGGGGAGATAATTGGGAGACCCATACATGAATAAGCTCTGTGACCTTTCTCGACTGCGTAAAAGCAATGGTCCTGAAGCCTGACTGGACGCAATGGACAAAAAGCCTTGCTGCGGAAAAGTTCGGACTCACTTCTGGATTAAGGAACAGGAAGTGCTGCCCAGACCTGGGGGATCCGCTGGCATCAAAGACTTCAATTTCCTCTCCGATGAGAGTCTCCCCGAACTCCCTGGGGTTACTCACCGTGGCTGATAGAAGTATAAATTGGGGCCTTGATCCATATAGCGTGCAAAGCCTCTTCAGCCTCCGCATGATTTGGTTCACGTGAGATCCAAAAATTCCGCGATAGGTGTGGATCTCGTCTAGAACCACAAAGGAAAGATTTTTAAAGAGCCCTTGCCAATTCTGGTGATGGGAAAGAATACCGGTATGGAGCATGTCCGGGTTTGTAAAGAGGATTTCTGGAACACTGCTTCTAATTTGCTTTCGCCTGTATGATGAAGTGTCCCCATCATAGATTTGCGCAGAGATTTTTCTCCCCTTGAGTTTCTTGATGTATGGGGAGAGCCCTTTCAATTGATCCTGCTCCAGGGCCTTCAGGGGGAAGATATACAAGGCCTTTGTTTTCTCATTCGCCAAGACAGCCTCTAAAACGGCGAGATTATAGATCAGGCTCTTGCCACTGGCTGTGGGCGTGGCAACCAGGACATTTGCTCCTTGCCTGATCTGTCCTATGGCATCCGCCTGATGCGTGTACAACTTCTCAAAACCCAGGTCTTTAGGTACCCGGAGAAGCTCATTGGGTAGGTCCAGATCGGGCCCGTAGACGGCCTTCTTAGGGGGAAGATATCGGTGGTACACATAGGCCGGACCAAATTCCGGATGGTTCTTAATGTTATTTATGTATTCAGAAAGTTTCATCCCATTGCGACCTGCCCGCCAGTGCCAGGCTTGCCCGCCCCAATGCTATGGAAGGGGGGCATTGGCAGGGGGCGAAGCAATTTTGTAGTTTGTGGTGAAAACGCAAAGGAAAGATCATTCTTGCGAATCAGAAGTGACCTTCTTTCCAAATTTCTTCTTGAGAGCTTGAGTAATCTCCCCTTCCGAAGGCTTAGGACGTATTTTTTCACTTTCCTCTGCCTTTCTTCTGGCATCTTTCAGAATGTTGCTCATAAAGGTATCCTTTTCAGAACTCCAGGAACTCCAACCGTCCGAGTCGATGTACTCATTGTATGAAGTCCTATAGTAGGGGTCGTAGAGTCGGACACCTTTTTCCTCGTCAAACTCGTATCGGACGAACTTACCATCAAAGCGCTCAAAGTCTTCTTCTTTCAGCCCCATGCTTTTTAGCAACTCTTTGTGTTCTTGTTTGATTTCCATTTCTTATCCATTCACATCTTAAGGTCTCTTTTGGCAGATCCCAATTCCTGCTGCTTCTCCTCCCACTGTAACATCAACATCTCCAATTCCTCTTTCACCTGGTTGTACTCATCCAGGAGCGGAAGATATCTACCCTTATCACCGATAATATCAGGCGCTGCAAGCATTTTTTCCAGGTCCTTTTCCCTTCTTTCCAGCACCGTAATTCTTTCCTCCAGTTGTGACAACGCCTCTCTAATCGGTTTCAGCGCCTCATTAATAATGCGTCGCTTCTCCGCCTTTTGCTGACGTATCAACTTCTGGGTGGGTCGACCTTTTTGAGAGGTTTCTTGATCCTGCGCTTGTGTGATCTGTGTATCACGTTCGGGGGTTTCTGCTGAGGGCCCAACAGATTTTGACAAGTGATGGTAGTATTCGTCCAGCGTCCCCGGGTATTCCCAGATATCCCCTTCTGATATGTCCCAGATCTTTGTGGCAATCCTATTAATGAAGGCTTGGTTATGGGAGACAAACAGGAGGGTACCCTGGTAATTGGCGAGGGCATCAATGAGAATTTCCGATGAAATGATATCAAGATGATTGGTCGGTTCGTCCATCACAAGGAGGTTGCCCGGATTTACCAAAATTTTTGCCAGGCAAACCCGGGCCCTCTCTCCCCCAGAAAGAACGCCTATGGCCTTATCCACATCTTCCCCTGAAAAGAGAAAGGCCCCGCAGACCCCCCTGACAAAGCCCAAAGTTTCATGGGGCACGACCTGAAATACCTCCTCTATGATGGTTTTTGCGGGGTCAAGCATCTCCGAATGATGCTGGGCATAGTAACTCATGGTCACCCCGTGGCCTATAGCGATCTGCCCCTCATCAGGATGCGTCTCACCTGAAACCAATCTTAGCAGTGTGGTCTTTCCAGAACCATTGGGACCGATTATCGCTATCCTCTCTCCTCTCTGGACGGTCAAATCTAGATCCCTGTAAAGCGTCTTTCCATCATAACCTTTTGAGACACCCTGGAAAGCCACTGGGACCTTTCCACTGCGAGGCACCTCAGGAAAAGTAAAATGTATGGTCTTTACCTTCTTATAGGATTTGACCAGCTCCGTTTTCTTAATCAATTTTATTTTGCTCTGTGCCTGCCGCGCCTTTGAGGCCTTGGCACGGAACCTTTCTATGAATTTCTTGGCCTCTTTTATTTTTTGCTCCTGTTTCTTTGCTTTTGCCTCCAGGGATTTCCTTTCCTCCTGGCGGGCTTTCAGATAGAAATCGTAATTTCCGCTGTAAGACCTCAAGCCTTCGGGTTCAAAGCTAATGACGCGCTTTATCTGTCGATTCAGGAAATCCCTATCATGGCAGACCAGCATCAAAGCACCTCCATAATCCTGGAGAAATTGTTCCAACCAGCGTATGGAGGGGATGTCTAAATGGTTGGTGGGCTCATCCAAAAGTAGCAAGTCTGGATTCTGATAGAGAAGACTCCCTAAAGCGGCCCTCATTTTCCATCCTCCACTAAAAGAGGCGATGGGTTGCTTGAATTCAATGGGTTTGAAGCCCAGGCCTAGCAGTATCTTTTCTGCCCCATAGGCGGGAAACCCTTTATCTAGATCGGCCATCTGCTGGTGTATTTCGGCCAATCTGAGCGCCAACTTCTCCTGCTCTTTTCTATCAGGATGGGTACTGAGGGCTTGCTCAATCTTCGTGGCCTCCATCCTGAGACTGACTCGGCCAGGGATGGAGTCAATGATTGAGTGGAGGAGCCTGCCTTGCAGTGTCTCATGGACGTCTTGAGGCAGATAGCCGAGTCGAATGCCCTCGGCCACTCTGATTTCTCCGCCGTCAGGAGAAATCTCTCCCGTAAGGAGCTTTAGTAGGGTGGTCTTTCCGGAGCCGTTTGGTCCAACCAGGCCGATACGATCACCCGGCTCCACCTGAAACCCTATCTCATGAAAAAGCCTTTTCTGAGAGAAGGTGAGAGAAATATTTAGAGCAGTGGCAAGACTCATTTCTGCTTGGGGGCAACTTCTACTAGGAGACTTTCTTTAGGAATCAAGGGAGGATAGCCGACTCTCTTTGTCAAGCAGATCCAGGATCCTATTAGGTTTTCGAGTCTTATATTTTCGAAGAAGGTATACGTATGTATCCAAGTCAAAGGGCTCTTGATCCCGTACAACCTCAAATATCATGGGAGCAAGAATCGCCCCTATGAGATGGATCGCGTCATGAGAGGAGCAGCCCTTTTTCTGCATTGCATTATAGAACTGATAAGCTTCGATAGGGGATTTCTCATCCAGTTGAGTTTCTACTATTGAATGAATAAAGACGTGGAGAAAGGGATCCGATTCTGTCTCGGGATCATACTCGTGGTCCCGAGTTAGATCTGCGAACTCAAACTCATTGAAAAACTCATCCTCATGCTCCAGCATAATTTTCGCGTACAGCTTTTCTTCCCCGTCCAAGTCTCCTAAATCATTGTTTTTCGCTTTCTCCCAGATTTGATGCATATACTCCCGTGACCATGCTCCCAGTCCTCCGGAGATGTCCTCTTCACCATGTATCAGCTCATCTTCGTCAAGATCATCCATGTGATAGAAAGCCATGTCCCAACGCCTTTGGGGATC
>JASFIT010000344.1:0-5229 GCA_050122535.1 Desulfobacteraceae bacterium
ACGACCGTTTCGTCCTCAGAAGCTATTCTCCCGTGCGTGCCATAGGTGGCGGGGAGGTACTTACAGCCTTACCGAAGAGGAGTAAGCGCTTTTCCGAGGAAACCTTGACAGAGCTGAAATTGTTGAGCACTGGAGATCTGAACCAAGTCACGGAACAGCTCATACGCATGGGGCGCTTTCAGGGGTTGGAGCAACGTGACCTTCCGTTCCTGACCAATGCGAGCAAGAAGAAGTTGGACGAGATCGTGAAGGGACTTCTGGCCCAAAAGGTGATCACGCAGTTTGATAAGGAGAGGGGAACCCTCCTCCATAAGGATTTCCTGACAAAGGCCAGAGAAGAAATCATGACCATCCTCACCAAATACCACCATGATTTCCCCCTTAAGGTTGGCCTATCTAAGGAGGAGCTTCGTTCCAGGACAAGTGGTTCCGGCAACCAGAAGCTGTTCAATTACATCATTGGCCAACTGATCAGTGAGGGCGCTATTGCGCAGGAGAAGGAGGCCTTGCGCCTGAATGAGCACAAGGTCACCCTCGGCCAGGACCAGGAGGAAGTGCGCCATCAAATAGAAGAGATCTATCTAAAGGGCAAACTTCAACCTCCATACTTCAGGCAGATAAAGGATAGATTTTCTGTAAATATGGCTAAAGATGTACTCGAGGTTATGGTCAAAGATGGCGTGCTTATAAAAGTAAAGGAGGACCTCTACTTCCACAAAAAGGCTATTGAGGATCTTAAGATCCAACTCGTCGCCTTCCTTAAAGAGAATGGAGAGATCGGTACACCGCAGTTCAAAGACATGACTGGCGCTTCTAGGAAATATACCATTCCTCTTATAGAGTATTTTGATAAATCACAGCTTACGGTGAGGGTGGGGGATAGTAGAGTCCTGCGAAAAAAATGAGACCTTTGAAAAACGCCCCTTTTGCCCAATCTCCCGCCCGCCTCGCCTGAGCGAGCTCAGGCTCGCGATGGCGGGCAGGCTGCGTCAGACTCAGATTTCAATCCTCGAAATACTTGTCGTGTATTCCTGTGGTTAAAATCTTCGCCTTCCTTGATCTTGAACAAAATTGATCGTTTTTCAAAGGCCTCAAAATAAGTTATACAAGAGTAGGAATCAAGATTGGGAGAGACTGTTAACAATTTAACTGCTGCCCTGGGGCTCGAGGCGAGAGAACATGTGGCGTTGGTGGGAGGCGGCGGAAAGACCAGGCTCATGTTTGTTCTGGCAGAGGAACTCCGCCAAGCCAAGAAACGGGTGATAACCTCTACCACCACAAAAATCTGGCACCGTCAGGCTAGCGACTCAACTTACGTGGGTTTTGTCCAATCCCACCCCACCTGGAGAGAAGAACTGAGTGGGGTGCTCAAAAACCACGGGCATGGATTTCTGGGTCATAGCCTGCTTGAGTCGGGTAAGGTAGAGGGAGTCAATCCCGCCCTTGCAGATGAGCTATTCCAGGACAAGGAAGTGGATTATCTGATCGTGGAGGCGGATGGCTCTGCAGGACACCCGGTCAAGGCCCACGCCGAATATGAACCCGTTATTCCCGATTCTGCTACAAAGGTCGTGGCTATGTTGGGCCTTGAGGCTCTGGGGCAAGAAATGAATCCGGAAATCGTCTTCAGGATGGATCTTTTTAGTAAACTGGCGCAGATCCAGGAGGGGGAACGACTTGCAGCTTCTGTTTTGTCCAGGTTGTTCCTGCATCCAGAGGGGCTATTTAAGGGAACACCCATCTCTGCAAAGCGGGTTGCACTGCTGAATAAGCTCGATTTACTGCCAGAAGAGCAAGGGGCTCGAGACCTGGCAGATTTAGTTCTCAGAGAGAAAGATAGTCGTGTAGATCGGGTTGTTATGGGTTCTATCACAGATGGTATGTATAAAATAATAGGGAGATAACATGGAAGATATTTATGCAAAGATTGTCGAATTGCTTAGAAAGAACCGTTCTTCTGTCCTGGCCACAATGATCAGGCAAGCGGGGGCAGCACCGAGGCATGCTGGCACAAAGTTTCTGATCTTGGAGGATGGTTCGTTTGTAGGAACCATAGGGGGAGGTCTTCTGGAGGCTCAGGTCCTTGAAGGGGCTAAAGAGGTTCTCAAAACGCACTCCCCCTTACGGCTCAATTTCATCCTAAAGGGAAAGGATGTGGAAAAGACAGATATGATTTGCGGCGGGGATGCAGAGGTATTTTTGGAGCCTGTCTCGCCCGAAAACCTCAACCATCTGGATATCTTCAAAAAGGCTGTGGATGTGAACCGCAAAGGGGGTTCGGGCGTTGTGGCCACCATTGTAAATGAGCATCAATGGCAGGCAGAGCATATTCCTAAAATGTTCATGGACCCTGACGGCGAACGCATAGGATCACTTTCGGGGATAAGGGAAGCGGAAGACGCCTTACGGCAGGAAATAAAGCAAGTCCTGACACAGGGTGAGCCCAATATCATTATTTGCCATGATAATGAAGGCAATGAGTTGGAGCTCTTCGTGGAGCCGCTGGCCTCCGAGCCGATACTTTATGTATTTGGCGGTGGACATGTATCGTTACAGATCGTTCCGCTGGCCGCTAGAGTGGGCTTCAAAGTGGTGGTGGTTGATGACCGCGCCGAGTTCGCAGATCCGAATAATTTCCCTGAGGCCTGGAAAGTGCACGAGTATCCCTTCGAGGGTGTGCTTGATAAATTCCCTGTGGATGAATCCTCATATTTTGTGATCGTTACCCGAGGCCACATCCATGACAAGACCGTGTTGACTCAAGCCTTAAGAACCCCAGCCAGATATGTGGGCATGATAGGGAGTAGGCGCAAAAGAAATATGATTTACGATGCCTTGCTGAAAGAGGGTTTCACCAAGGATGACATCGATCGGGTCCATGCTCCCATTGGCCTTGATATTGGTGCAGAGACACCCGAGGAGATCGCCGTAAGCATCGTAGGAGAGTTGATAAAAGTTCGGGCGGGGGCTTGATACTGGATGCCAGATGCTTGATGCTGGATGCTGGAGGAGAGCGGGCGAGAGGGAAAATTGATGAGAAAGGGAGAGGAGGATGGAAAAGACGTATCGGAATTGGTTAGGGGAGAAGTTGGGGGAGAGATGTGTAAAGGCACTTAAAAAGCATGAGTTTGATGCCCATTTTGTATCGAGCGTTGAAGAGGCGCGCACGTTGATCCTGGATATGGTCTCCGAATGTGAAACCTTTGGCTTTGCTGGTTCAGATACTATAAGGTCCCTTGGCCTTCTTGAAGAAATCGAATCTATGGGGAAAACCGTTTTCGACCACTGGCAAAAGGACCTCAGCAAAGAAGAGGATATGGAAATTCGCCTCCAACAGGGTCGCGCCGACTGCTTTATGTGTAGTGCCAATGCCCTCTCAGTCACCGGCGAGGTGGTCAATGTGGACGGAATAGGAAATCGCACCAGTGGCATGGGCTTTGGCCCAAAGAAGGTAATTATTGTGGCCGGCATGAACAAGGTAAGACCCGATCTTGACTCTGCCCTGAAAAGGGTATGGGAGGTGGCGGGCCCCATGCGAGCCAAGAGTCTGAATATGGAAACCCCTTGTGCAGAAACTGGTGTCTGCAGCGACTGCAACGCCCCCCAACGCATCTGCCGCATCACCACTATTCTCCACCGCAAGCCCAGGTTGACAGATATATCGATTATCCTTGTTAATCAGTCCTTGGGGTTCTGAAATCCATTGGCAGAGAATTACTGATACAGCATACCCCACGAGAGTCTGCCCGGTAGCCGCATTAACCCAACCCCCTCCCCTTGCTCCCCTCCCACCAGGCGAGGGGAAAATAAAAGGTAGGGACAGGCTTTGCGGGCATGGAGTCTCATCATCAATAGGAGCTTTATCTTTATGCAAAAACATAATCACAAATTTGTGGAAGAGTATGATGGTCTTGTGGGTTTTGGTTTGAGCCGGGAGGTGGATGAGCATACCCTTACATACTATCTCCAGAAGTTTTCCGATGACCAACTGATGGCCCTTATGAGAAGCAGAATGTCAGAGGAGGATATGGAGGAGCTCTTCAATCTCATGGGAAGGCTGTTGAAAGAATATCTGAACGATGAGGAATATCACACGTATTTTTTGAAGGATGAAGGATAGATTCTGATCTCATGCGTTGATCTAGAGATTGCTTCGTCCCCCGCATCAAGTGCGGGGTCCTCGCAATGACGGGGGTAATGAGCTGATGAAGAAAAGATAGAATTAAGAAAAAAGGAGACGAGATGATCCCATTTGGCTATATGGGCAAAGTTCTCCATGTGGATCTCACCTCTGGAGAACATGAGACAAAGGCGCTTGACCTTAATGCCGCTCGGGACTATGTGGGCGGTCTTGGACTGAATGCTTGGTTGATGGAACAGGTCTATGTGACCGGTACGGACCCACTCTCACCTGATAATCCTATCATTCTTGGTGCAGGCCCGCTCGTGGGCACGGGAACTCCAGGTGCCGCAAAAATCGTGGCCACCACACGCTTTCCTCTGAACGGTACCATCTCGGACTCTGTGGGTTCTATGCGTTTTGCGCAGAATCTCAAAGGGGCTGGTTTTGATCACCTGACCATCACCGGCCGCTCGAAAAAGCCCGTTGTTCTCGTCCTGGAAAATGACAAAGCGTCCTTCATTGATGCCAAGGAATTATGGGGAATGGATATCTTCGAGACGACCGATGCCCTCAAGAAAACGCAGGCTGAGAATAGAAGCAGTGTCATCGCCATCGGTCCAGCGGGAGAAAACAGAGTGGCCTTTTCCTTGGCTCTGGTGGACAAGGCATCCACCATTGGTCGGGGTGGCCTTGGTGCAGTCATGGGCTCAAAGAATCTCAAAGCGATTGTGGCCATGGGGGATCAACGCCCAAAGGTGCATGATGGGGAAGAACTCAAGCGTCTGCTTTCGGGCATGCGTGAACGGCTCAAGCGATTCAAGAACCATCCTCGCGTCTTGGAACTGGGCATCATGGAGAACTGGGACAATTATCTTCACCAACTCTTTGCCTGCCGGAATTTCACCCGGACATTATCACCCGAAAAGGCGACAGAACTCTATGGCCCTGACGTCTATCGGAGTTTAAAAATCAAGAGGTTCGGATGCCCCTCCTGCTTTACCCCCGACAAGGATCATCTGGAAGTGCGGGAGGGTCCTCACAAGGGATTCAAGACAACCACCACCTCCTACCTCAACAGTGTGACGATTGGGCATCTCTTTGATTTG
>JASFIT010000345.1:0-5225 GCA_050122535.1 Desulfobacteraceae bacterium
TTACCTGTCACAATCTGTCGCAGTAACCATGTTTTTTCGGGGTATTTTGTGCTGTTTTGTGTCAACCCATTTTTTCTAACCAGTTGAAATTAAGTAAATATTGAATTTCTCGATTTCGCTTGATAGACTTGAAATTCCTTGAGGCTATGCCTCGTGCGAGTTCGATCCTCGCCCCAGGCACCAGAAAATAAAGGGGAAATCTGGATTGATTGGTTTCCCCTTTTGCTTTGTGATAGATCAATTGTAAGTATTCACGGCCGAACTAAGTTGCCGCCGGACGCGGAGCCGCGACAGGCACCCCACGGTAGGCGGCCAACTTGAGCGACTTGTTATGTAGCTTACACTTCATTAGCCACCTCAATTAAATTATTATCAGGATCTCTAAAATAGAAAGAAAGAATTAAACCTTTTGCTCCTGTCCTTTCTACTGGACCCTCAATTATTTCAACGCCAAAGCTCTTTACATGAGATATTGCTTCATTTAGTGGAGTTTTTGCAATAAAGCATAAATCAGCTGAACCAGGCACAGGTTTACCAGCTTTTGGCTCAAATTCATTTCCGAACTCATGTAGATTGATTTTTTGATCACCATATTTCAATGCTACTCGACCCTGTCCGAACACCTCTTTTTTCATTCCCATCACGGACGTGTAAAAAGATATGGCTTTTTCAATATCTCTTACCGTCAAAACAAAATGATCAAGTTTGCTTATTTCCATACGAATTCATTTCCCCCGTAGCGTTTAGGCTGCGTGGCGGCGTTCTTTTGCCGTCCAATCAAGCCTTTTGTTAGATGCATGATTATTGCAAATTCTGAATCTTAGGTATTATATGGTTTCTTTTTCAGTACTTTCAATATTATCAGACACCGAGAGTGAAAGGTGGGTGAATGACATAAGCGATGATATGAAAAGCGGAGATACCCAGACCAACACTCCTCGTTACCCTTTGGCGTGAATGAGCATCTCCGCTCAAGGTGGATTGGAACCTATAAAGGTGCCATACCAATACTTGATGATGAGCCGCATTCATAGTCAACCCTTAATTGTTAGGTATCGAATAGGTAGAAATGTTACGTATTGGTGCGTTGATTGCGTGGTTGCATTGAGTGGGGTCGGACCGAGATACCAATCTGAAATCTTATGATAATTGGCCAATTCTTACCCAGACTCAGATCCTAAACGGACATTTTTGAGACCAAAATGAGCACCCTTAGCTTTTTTTGGAAACCAGCAAAGCTTTTGTCGGCTCACGGACACCATTGATTTGCATTCCTAGTTCATGAAACACTTTTACCAAAAACTGCTTTGAGCCAGAATCTGCAAATCTTGGGCGCTGGTAGAGAATAGCAGGGGAGGGTATTTTGGTCCTCCTCGGGGGTAATTTTCTTGCAAAAAAAGCTTGACACTATTGCCACACAGTGGTACTTCCTAATGCAGCTCTCATTATCCCACATTCCTAACCATTTGTGGTTGCCCCTGGGAATTCCTAGGACTCCCCGCCCCTCATCTCCTATAAATGAACTTCTCAGGGGCTTTTCTTATCTTCTGGTTCCCTGCGCTTTTATTCCCCTTCAAATGGATAAGAAATAATTCATACCAATTCTTGGTTTCGTTGAGGCTTGTCTTAGTGGATTAATTTATGTTATATAAATACGTTAAATCTGATATGTTTAAGACTTGAAAAGGAGCGTATAGATGGGCAGAAGAGTTGTTTGTTTGATGATCATTGTTTTTTTTCTTTTGACCGCTGTTGCATTTGCACAGACTTCCGCCAGGTGCAAAGGTAGAATCATCAAGGCGGGCGTCAGCAAACAGTTTGTGATCAATAACTGTGGGGAGCCTGATGAGGTAGAAAGTTTTGCCCTCAGTGCGAGAAGCGGTTCGGCTGTGGGAGAAAGACTCTTTTACTACAGAGGCAGCAAGACCTGGATCGTGGAGGTTAGACGCGGGAAGGTCACTTCGATCAGAACCGAGAAGAGATAAAAGGAGGAACCCGGTCTTTACCAACCTTCCCAACGCCCCTTCCTTCTCGTTTACCCAATAAAGTCAATACGTTATAAATTCCGAAAATCACAAGAGGGATTGAAGACGATCAATTGTGCCCTATTGTTCACAGAATTTGCACAATAGGTAACGTTTTTCACCTGTTAATTGAGGAAGGAAGACCCATATTTTAACAATTAATTCAGAGTCTTATGTTATTTGGCATACCTATTGCTCTTTGTATAGGTGTCGTTTGACTGAGTCCCACTTTGTATTCTGCGTTCCATGTGATTGTGGGGAAAAGGGGGATTAGGAAAATGAGGATATTGAGACTATTAAGCAAAACAGGGGATGAAAGAGGCTTTACGCTTATTGAGCTCCTTATCGTCGTAAGCATCCTCGGGGTCTTGGCCACTATTGCGATCCCGACGTTTGGTGGGTATAGAAGTAGGGGATTTGATTCAGCAGCGGTATCCGACCTCAGAAACGCAGCGCTGGCTCAGGAAGCCTATTATACAGATAATGACATTTATTGTCTCAACGTGGCAAGTCTTCAAGGGCAGCCTTATAACTTTTTTCTCTCTCCTGACGTTGTGGTAAACATAACGGCAGCAACTGCAATGGGCTATACTATGACTGCTGTGCATGCCGCTTCTGGAAAAATTTACACCCTTTCAGGGCCTGGTGGTTCTATTAGTCCTTAAGGGCTCATCGTAGAATAAGTGCAGGTGCACCGATCAGGTGAAGCACGTGATCATCGGTTTGAGAGAAATCCCTTATATGAAAGCAGGGTCCTGTGACCTTGCTTTTTTTTGGCCCATCTGAGCGCTTCCCGCCATGAGTTCTATTATTCCATTTAGACAAAATCCCGGTTCTTTTCATCTTTTCCAGACCAGAGATACGAGAAAGCTTCTCCTGTGAGGGCAGGGCAGTTGATCGAGATCGTAATAGGACAGGGCTTTGCAGTTTCTAAGAAATCAGGACTGAAGCCAACGCCTCACATCCTGTGACTTCTGGCGCGCCTTTTCCATGATTTCGTAAAGATCTATGCTCAAAAGTTTTCTATTCTCCATGAGCAATCGGCCATTGATGATGGAATGGGTCACATCATTACCTCTGGCCGCATACACCAGATGAGAGAAGGGATTGTACATGGGGGTGAGGTGAGGCTTTTTCGTATCCAGGATAATCACGTCCGCCTTTTTGCCTTTTTCAAGAGAACCGGTAACGTCGCCCATGCCTAACGCTTTCGCCCCCTCGACGGTGGCCATTCTCATCACGGTCAGAGCATCCATAACGGTCGTGTCCATGCTGTTTATTTTGTGGAGCTTGGCGGCCATATCCATCTCTGCAAAGAGGTCAAGGTTGTTGTTTGAGGCACAGCCGTCTGTGCCTAATCCCACAGTCACGTTGCTTTTCAGCATATCAGGTATGGGGGCAATCCCGGATGCCAGTTTCATATTACTTTCTGGATTATGAATGGCTTTCACCTCATTTTCAGCGAACATCTTGATATCCTTTTCGCCCAGATGAACACAATGATCCGCAATGAGGTGAGGCCCCAGGAGTCCCAGAGTTTTGAGGTGCTGTACAGGGCCCTTGCCATACCGCTTATTTACTTCATCCAGTTCGCTTCGGGTCTCAGCCACATGGATGACTAGAGGAACGTTGTATTTCAAGGCAAGTTCATTGGTAGTAGAGAGAAGCTTAGGACTGCAAGTGAAGAGGGAATGGGGCTCAACGGCGATAGAGACAAGGGGATCACCCTGCCATTTGTTGATCAGATCTTCTGTGTATTTGAGCCCATTTTGGATCGGGCCATAGTTGGGAGAGTCGAAATCATAGAGTACTTCGCCCACAAGGGACCTCATGCCCGCTTCTTTGGCAGCGCGCGCCACCTCGTCCTCGAATAGATACATGTCACAAAACGTGGTTGTACCTGACATGATCATCTCTGCGCAGGCAAGAAGGGTCCCTGAATACACAAAATCGGCATCCATCCTGCTTTCCGCGGGAAAGATATAGTTATTCAACCATTCCATCAGGGGAAGGTCATCTGCAAGTCCTCTGAAGAGGGTCATGGCTGCGTGGGTGTGGCCATTGATCAATCCTGGAAGTATGAGACCCCCCTTTGCATCTATGATTCTTTTTCCCTGAAATTCCTTCCCATTGCGGCTACCAATGTAGGAAATGGTATCTCCTTTGATACCCAAAATACCGTCCTTAATGATGGCATTCTGCGGATCCATCGTTAAAATGGTTCCGTTCTTGATTAGAAGATCAAACTGTTGCAAGACGACTTTCCTCCGTGAATAAAAAAACGAGACACATATTATTTTCTGTTTCCACCATACTGGACCTCAAGTTCAAATGACAAAATCCCAATGACAAATGAAATCTAGGCCTCAAAACATCAAAATTTTCGAATTGCAGTTAGAGCTCTGTCAATATTAAGAATTTCTCATAGCCCACTATTCCAGTAATTCATGGTTCCACTATTTCAATTGGTGGGCGAAAGTTCTTCTTCATTTGACATTGGGGCTTTGGATTTGGTCATTACCTATGTAGGTAATGCGCCTATAATCTTTTCCCACAAAAGGGATAGCTTGGGTCCAGCCTTTTCGGCAGTGGCAATCACCTCTTGGATGGAGGTCTTGCTCATGGCCTCGGGTATATTCACATTGGTTATAGCCACTATGACCATGATCTTGACTCCGCAATGCACCCCCACAATGACCTCGGGCACTGTGGACATGCCCACGGCGTCAGCACCGATCATTCTCAAAAAGCGCGTCTCAGCCGGTGTTTCCAGGCTTGGACCAACAATGCCCACATAAATTCCCTCCTTGAGAGGGATCTCCGCCTCTGTGGCCTTTTCCCTGGCAAGTCTGATGAGATCCCGATCATAAACTTGAGACATGTCAGGAAAACGGGGTCCAAACGCATTCAGGTTCGGACCGATCAGGGGGTTTCTTCCGGTGAGATTGATATGATCAGTGACGATCATAATGTCAGCCGGCTCGAACTGTGGGTTTAGCCCACCAGCCGCGCTGGAGATAAGAAGGGTTTTAATCCCTAACTTTGACATGACGCGTATGGGGAAGGTGATCTCAGTAGGGCTATATCCCTCATACACATGAAACCGACCCTCCATGGCCATGACCGGTTTGTTGGCCAATTTGCCGCAAACAAGGGTGCCTTTGTGCCCCTCAATGGTTGATCTGGGGAAATGGGGTATTT
>JASFIT010000346.1:0-5221 GCA_050122535.1 Desulfobacteraceae bacterium
TATGCCGACGCTGAAGTCATCTTGAAGAACCCTATCCATAGCCTGCCTGTAATCTGACGGGTCATGTTCTTTGGGCAGTGGATGAATCCAGCTCTTGAGGTGCTCCCAAGTTTTGAATTGCTTATCAAAGGTTACACACGTTGTGTACATATGAAAGAAGGAAAACCCTTTATGCTGAATGCCCTCAATCAAAGCCTTCGTAATCCCCTCAGGATCACCTGCAAATAGCCGGGCCACGAATGAAGCCCCATAGGAAAGGGCTAAAAGGGTGGCGTTGAGAGGAGTCTCCGTGCTGCCATAGGGGGAGGCTTTGGTTTTGAATCCGGTTGGAGAACTGGGAGAAGGTTGGCCTTTTGTGAGACCGTAGATGGAATTATCAAAGAGCAGGTAGTTGATGTCCACATCTCTCCTTGAAATGTGAGGAAGATGTCCCCCTCCAATGGCCAGGCCGTCACCGTCTCCGCCCACTGCAAACACGGTCAGCTTGGGATTTGCCATTTTCACGCCTGTGGAGACGGGCAGGGCCCTGCCATGGACCGTATGGAGTCCATAGGTGTTCGCAAAAAATGGGTAACGACCGGCACACCCGATACCTGACACGGTCACCACCTCATGATGAGGAATCCCTGATTGTTGGATGGCGTTGTTCAGCCCCTGATGGATGCCAAAATACCCGCATCCCGGGCACCAAGTGGGAAGCTCGTCAGATCGCACGTCGAAGATACGAGACGCTTCTATCTGCTCTACTTGTTTGGCAAGAATATGACCCGGTGTTTTCATCGTTTCGTTTCTCCAAGAATTTCTTCGATTTTTTCCAAGATAGCTGATACGGGAAAAGGAACGCCCGTTGTCCTATTCAACCGCCGAACATCTTTGCGGTGGAGGTGGCCAAGGAGGTTGGCAAGTTGTCCCTCGAAATTCAATTCAGGGATAAGGACATCCGCGCATCTGTCCATGAAGCCACGAATGATATCTGCGTGATAAGGGAACAATGAGGTGATCTTTAAAGCCCCCACCTTTAGGCCTTTTTCTTGAACCCTTTTCACGGCCTCCAATGCCGAGCCAAATGTGGAACCCCACGCAATGACCCCCACGTCCAATTTACCTCCTGAGGAAAATTCCACCGGCGCAGGGAGATCCATAAGCGCGGTACGTATTTTACGATGACGCTTTTCAGTCATCATCATGTGGTTTTCCGGGGAGTAGTTGGGGATTCCCCTCTCCGTGTGTTCGAGGCCGGTGGTGGAGAAGTTGTAGCCCTCCATGCCTGGAATGGAGCGGGGTGAGATGCCTGATTCGGTTATTCCAAAACGTCTGTATTCCCCCTTTACAGCTTCGTCAGGATAAATATTCCAATCTGCCTTCTCTTCCTCTGAAGCATGGGGTGGGGGAACATTTTCAACCCGGTTATTCAGAAAGAAATCAGGGAGGACGATGACCGGAGTCTGGTATTTCTCTGCGAGTTGGAAACTCTTCAAGGTAAAAGCGTAGCATTCAGATACATTGGTGGGGGCGATGACGATACGCGGCGAATCTCCAGGCCCGCCGAACACAGCCGAATGCAGGTCTGCTTGCTCTGTTTTGGTGGGAAGCCCGGTTGATGGGCCCCCTCTTTGGGCGTTGATGATCACCGCAGGGATTTCTGCCATGATGCCGTGGGTGATCAACTCTGTCATGAGCGCGAAACCTGGGCCTGACGTGGCGGTCATGGCCCTTTTCCCTGCAAAGAAGCTCCCCAACACCGCCCCTATTGAAGAGATCTCATCCTCCATTTGTACCAGGCGTCCCCCCCTCTCCGGCAGGGCCTTTGCCAGATATTCCATGATCGGTGTGGCGGGCGTGATGGGATATCCGAAGTATAGCTCAAGGCCGGCATCGAGAGCCCCTTGGGAGATAGCCACATTTCCAGATAGTAGGACCTTTTTTGGTCTTTTGGCCTTCTTCGTTCGCGCAAATATTTTCTTCATTCTATCTGAAAAATTTTCTAGGGCATATGTATATCCCGCCTCGAAGCTTTTTAGATTGGCCTCAGCAACCTTTTCTCCTTTGGGCATGAACTTCTTCTTGATGACCTCTCCAAAAGGCTCTGGGGGCACACCAAAAACAGCGGCAAACCCGCCTAGGGCCGTAAGATTTCTTCCCCGAGCGCTGCCGGCTGCCCCTGTGGCAAGATCGGTAAGCGGTAAGCCGAATAGATCCGTCCCGGGCTCAACGTGGGATGCGATAGATCTTTCTTCAGGGATGTAGGAAGGAGGGTTATTGTCGAAAAACACGGCTGAATTTTCGGCCAGGAAGGGAATCCTTGATTGGGATTGTTCATCATCCAGAGAGATGAGCACGTGGGTGCTGTCACTGAGGGCGAGCATCTCTTTATCTCCCACGCGGGATCGGGTCACACAGCGGCCAAAACCTCTGATCTCGGCCGGGTAGGAATCAAAAGCCAATATGGAGAAACCAGCCTCTGAGAAGGTCTCATTGAGTAAGCCGCCTGCGGCGATAGTGCCATCCCCAGACATACCGCACACTTCTACTGTCATATCAACTTTGGGCATATCAAAACTCCATCCACCATGAAATGTTGGCCCTAATACCTTTGACAAAAAAGATGCTTTCAGGCTCCACGTCCGCTTGAACTTTTCCGCCTGCCATGTTTAAAGCGGCGATGCGGCCCAAGTTCACTGCATTATCATATCCAATGGAGACCCAGTAATCCCGGATTTCGGGGTGGTAAACCTCTGCGCAATCGCCTGCAGCGTAAGCCCCCTCAAAACCCGTATTCAAGTATTCATCCACGAGCACGCCCCGTTCGATATGGAGTCCTGAGTGGGCAAGAAACTTTACATCAGGGATGAGACCGAAGAAGGCGCCCACCATGCCCGCCTCAATTTTTCGATCATCCACCTGCACCTGCAGAGAATACTCGGAGCGGCGGACAATGCCTTTAAGTTTACGACAAGCCAAGACCTTCACCCCTTTCTGGGTGAGTTGGTGGGCAGCCTGTTCATAGATCTCTTTGTTATACCGGACGGGCCAGAAGGCTTCTTCATCAAGGATAAAGCTCACTTCTTTGCCAAGATGGAGTAAGGCCTTTGCCACAGCAAAAGAGGTGAGATCCCCCCCAATAATCAAAACGGATTCCACTTTCTCCAGCTCTCGGATCCAGCGCTTGGCGTCCGCTATGGTTTTGAGGGTGAACATAAGGTCCTCAAAGGGGTGCAGAGGTTCTGGAATCCTCGGCTTTCCTCCCACGGCCAGGATCAGGCCACTGAAGCGGATGACTTCCTTGTGATCGAGGGTGATCTCTTTATTTTCCAAGTTCACGTCGACCACCTTCTGTCCAAGTCGCAGCTTGATCCCCTTGGACTGATAAAGCTCCAGAGGGGAGACGTAGAGCTTGTCTTCCGATACCTTTCCAGCGATGTGTTCTGGGAGAAGATTGGGTCTGTAGCACCTGAGCCTCTCCTTGTCCATCATGGTGATGCGCGCCTCAGGGAGCTTTTCTCGTAGTGTAAATGCGGCCTGATTTCCCGCCGGGCCATTCCCTATGATAACGAAATGTTCTTCTCTCATAACATTTTCTCCCGTGGTAACATTCGCTCAACAAGCTCCACCTTGGTTACAGATATACAATCCACCGGGCAGACCCTCACGCACTCTCCGCATCGGATGCAACGGGCGTTGTCGATTACTATGGCGTTGACATTTCTCCATTGGTTCGTCTCCTCGAACCCCGTAATCGCTCCGCTCTCATTGGTTTTGATTGCTTTGACCAGTTTGATGCAATCCCGAGGAGCCACATCGATGCAGTAGCGGCAGTAGATGCAACGACCGATATCGATCTCGTAGTGCAGGTAACAAAGGTAGCATCGTTTGGACTCCTCTTTAGCCTGCTCGTGAGAGTAACCCATCTCCACTTCAATATTGGGTGTCCTGAAGCGCTTTTCAATGGGGCTTAGGATCGGCATCTCTTGCCTCGGGATGAAATCCCAGGAGCGAAGCCGGTCTGTAATTTTGGTCTCTTCCAGGCGTACCGCTTTTTCACGGAATTTCTGCCCCGTAAGTTCTTCTGCGATCTTTTCAGCCGCGGCTCGGCCCCTGGCTATCGCTTCAATCACCGTACTGGGACCGGTCAGATAATCACCTGTCACGTAGAGGTTGGGGACAGCAGTACGAAAGGTCTCCTTTTCTGTGATGAGGACACCATCCTTGTCTCTTTCTGCTGGAACATCTAGAGGTTCAGGCCTCTGCCCTGTGGCCACGATCACCGTGTCAGCGGGGAGAATGAACTCGCTTCCCTCTATGGGCTTGATCGATCTCTTTCCATTGGGCATGACCTCTCCGGGACGGGTGCGCACGAACTCTACTCCCTCTACTTGGCCGTTGCCGATAATGCGGCGCGAGAGCATGAGGGATTTGATTTTTACGCCTTCGCGTTTCGTGTCAAATACTTCGTCCTCGGTGACCGTCAAATCTTCCTCGGTTCGACGCAGACAGATGGACACCTCTTCACCCCCAAGACGCAGGGCGGATCGCGCGCAATCGAACACGGTAAAGCCGGCGCCAATGACGAGGACCCTTGCACCCACACTGGGGGAGCGGCCGGACGTGACCTGAATCATGAAGTCCAGGCCGGAATGGACCCCAGGGAGACCCTCTCCGGAAATCTCCAATTTAAGGGGTTTGTAGCACCCCGCGGCCAAAAGGACGGCATCATGGTCGGCCAAAATATCTTCCACAGCCAGATCTTGACCCACTCTGACCCCTGTTTTGAGCGTAACACCCAACCTGAGGATGCTATCAATTTCAGCTTTAAGAATGTCTCGGGGGAGTCTGAATTCAGGGATCCCGTACCTGAGCATCCCTCCGGGCTCCGCAAAGGCCTCAAAAAGGGTCACCGAGATACCGATGGTGGATAAGTCGTGGGCAGCCGCAAGTCCAGCCGGTCCCGATCCAATGATCGCCACTGTCTTGTTGAGAGGTGCAAAAAGCTGCTCCATATAAATGTGGCCTGCCTCTTTAAAATCGGAGGCAGCCCTCTTGATATGGCAGATATTCACAGGTTTCCCAAGCTCCGGTTCACCGTGACGGCACTTGGCCTCGCAAGGGCGCGAACAGATGCGTCCCAAAACCCCAGGTAAGATATTGACTATCCGGTTGAGTTCGTAAGAACGACTGTAGCGTTCCTCAAAAAGGCATCGGATATAAGCCGGAATATTCGTGT
>JASFIT010000347.1:0-5191 GCA_050122535.1 Desulfobacteraceae bacterium
CATCCTTAACCCGGTTGGCTTCGTCAAATGTGCTTTTCGCTGGACGATCACTTGTCAGAAACGCCGATCTTGGGATTCCCAGTCCTTCAAGAAGCTTCATCATGAGATCCACGCTCTCGGGATAGTCAACCCCCCTTTCCTTGAGCCACCCATAACCATCCGGAGGCACCTCCCTCGCCATAAAAATCCGAGGGGCAAGTCCTTTCTCATATGCATCTGCCACAGCAAGGCCTCTTTCCACATTTCCACCTGCTAAACAGACGATGAGATCGGATTTTTGGGGTGGATGCGCCACGATAAGATACCTGCCGAGATGCGCAAGAATAGGGGCATGGTAATAGGAAAAGAGGACGTAGAGTAGGGCCAACAGAAAAAAGAGCCATTTCAACAGACCCACCCTGCCCATCTTTTTCCGTTCGGGCTCTATCGGTCTGGAATCCGGAGAGGCATCCTCTTGATAATCATCTTGATCCATATTTTCCAGATCGTCTGACATCTATTGACCTCTTCAACATTATGTGAGGAATTCTTTGGAAAATCAATAGAAGGTCTTTGCGCTATCGAGAACCAAAGTCACAGGCCCGTCATTGACCAGATGAACATCCATCATCTCCTGGAATTCACCAGTCGCTATGCGCAACCCTTTTCCTCTGAGAATCCCAACAAAGTGCTCGTAGAGCTCCCTGGCCTTTTCCGGTCTGGCAGCACGCGTGAACGATGGCCTTCGCCCCTTACGACAGTCTCCCCAAAGGGTAAATTGCGAAACCACGAGCACGCCCCCTTGGATCTCAACAAGGGAAAGGTTCATCAAACCCTGATCATCTGAAAAAATCCTCAAGTGAGCAATTTTGTTGGCCAGGTATTCACAATCCTTTTCTGAATCATCCTCCCCCACTCCTAGGAGGACTAAGAGGCCTTTATCAATCTCTCCTACGGTCTTTTCCTCCACCTCCACCTTGGCCCCTTTAACCCTTTGAACAACGGCCCGCATTTCTCCCCCTTGACTTTATCCAGCGAGTTAGCTGTTATGTTAATCTGAATGGCGACCCAACCCATTCAGTTTTAATGCGCATGTCATGGAACCCAAACTGATCTTAATAAATCCCTGGATCTACGATTTCGCAGCCTATGATCTTTGGTCTAAGCCTCTTGGTCTCCTTTATCTCGCAGGCCTTTTGAGAAGCCGTGGTTTCGAAGTCCACTTGCTCGATTGTCTGGATGTGTATCACCCAGAAATGCAAGATAGTCCATCCATGAGCCCACCCCTAAGACGACCCTATGGGACTGGTAAATTCTGGAGAAAGATGGTTGCCAACCCTCCCCCCTTGAAACATGTCCCCAGATCTTATAGCCGATATGGGATCAGCAGACAACTCTTTATCAAGGAGTTGCAATCCATTGAAGACCCGGCGGCCATACTGGTCACCTCTTTGATGACTTACTGGTACCCGGGGGTCCAAGAGGTTATCTCCATAGCCAAAGAAGCTCACCCAAATGCCCCAGTTATTCTGGGCGGCATATATGCTCGGCTATGCAAAGAACATGCTCTTCAGCATTCTGGAGCAGACTATGTGGCAAGTGAAGGGGACCCCAATGATCCGAGTTTTATTTTAGAAATAATGGATCATTTTAACATTCCAGCATCAAAACAGTCACCGGATGATGGTGCACTGCCCTACCCTGCCTTTGACAGACTCCGTAGGATAGACTACGTCTGTCTATTGACGTCAACCGGTTGTCCATACCGATGCCAGTACTGTGCCAGTTACTTTTTAAACCCTACATTTTATCAGCGTGACCCCTTTCATGTACTTGAGGAGATTCTCTACTGGCATGGAAACTACGGTGTCAAAGACTTCGCCTTTTACGACGACGCCCTCCTTCTTCAATCAGATACCCATATGGCTATACTTCTTGAAAAACTGATAAGTCTGGATCTAAACCTCAGGTTTCACACCCCCAATGCCCTTCATGTGCGAGGAATAACCCATGATATGGCTAGATTGCTCCACACTTCCGGATTCCGTACCATTCGTCTGGGACTGGAGACATCAGACATGGAGCTGCATAGGGATCTGGGTAAAAAGCTCTCTGAAGGGGAATTCGAGAGGGCGGTGTATCATCTAAGAAAGGCAGGCTTTTCAAGTGAGCAAATCGGGGTCTACATTCTCATGGGGCTACCAGAGCAATCGGTGGAATCCGTGGCAGAGACGACTGATTTTGTTGGAAGAACCGGTGCAATGCCTTATCTGGCCGAATACTCTCCCATTCCCCAGACCCCCATGTGGGAAATGGCCCAGGCCCATTCTGATTATGAACTCTCCTCAGAGCCCCTCTTTCACAACAACACCCTGTTGCCCTGCTGGGATGACGACAAAAGAGCAAAAGTCCCTGACCTGAAAAAGCAGGTCCTGGAAATCCGACGCAGCCGCACGTAGCAAACCTACTAGGAATATTAGCCACAGACCCGCCGTCGCCAAGGCTATGGCGGGTCTGCGGCTAATTTATTCTTGGCGGTTGATGATGCTGGCGGCATAGCCTGCACCGAATCCATTGTCAATATTCACCACTGTCACACCTGCGGCACAGGCGTTGAGCATACCCAGCACAGCTGCAATCCCCTGAAAGCTCGCTCCGTACCCAACACTGGTGGGCACCCCTATAACTGGCTTATCCACCAAGCCCCCAATAACACTGGGTAGCGCACCTTCCATGCCAGCCACCACGATGATCACGGCGGCCTTGGTGAGCCTCTCTCTATGGCTCAGTACCCGATGAATTCCGGCCACGCCCAAGTCATAAATTGTCTCCACCTCGTTTCCCATGAAGCGGGCCGTTATGGCCGCCTCTTCAGCCACTGGAATGTCGGAAGTGCCGGCGCTGATCACGAGTATCGTTCCTCTTCCCTGAATTTTGATGGGATGTTTGGTCAGGGTCAGGACGCGCGCCCTTTCATAGTAAGAGCTATCTTTGTACTTGGCCTGAATCTCCGTCGCCTTTTCTGGAGAGAGACGGGTCACCATGATATTTTCCCCTTGCTCAGCCATTCTCTCCATGATGGCCAAGATCTCGTACACCTCTTTGCCTTCTCCAAATATGACTTCCGAAAGGCCCTTCCTCAAACTCCGATGATGGTCAATGCAGGCGAGACCTATATCCTCGAAGGGAAGATCTTTTAACCTCTCTAGGGCCTCATCAACCGTTATCTCCCCTCTGCTTAAACTGGCTAAAAGCCTTCTAAGTGTCTCTTGGTCCAAGTTACGATCGACCTCCTTTTTCAATTATCGGAAACCTTACAAATAGGACTCCTTACTTTTCACTCCTCACTTTTTACTGAAAAAGATTATCCATGCAACTTCTTTGCAAGCTCAGCCACCCTTTGGCCAAGTTTGATCGCAATTTGCTCTGTCCTTTTGTCAGGAGCTCCGACACACGAAACCCCGTAGTGGCCGGTGGCCGACATGGGATCACCCACAATGACCATCCCATAGATCAGCAATGCCTGGATGATAGACATTATCGTGGTCTCCTTGCCTCCGCTGGGATCCCCTGACGTGGCAAACGCCGCTCCCACCTTGTCCTCCATCCTTTTGCGCGTGCCGACAAATTCATCAAATACCCTTTTCAGCTCAGCAGCCATGACACCAAAATATACGGGAGATCCAGCAATCACGCCCGATGAGGCCAAGAAGTCCTCTTTCGTAACCTCACGTGTATGCTTCAACATCCCTGTCACGCCCTCCACCTGTTCCACACCCTTTGCAATTTGCTGGGCCAATTTCTTCGTATTTCCCCCCTTGGAGAAATAGAGAACCAGGACCTGCATCATAAAGACCTCCTATCTGCAACATGAAGTGATGAACTTCGGATTGATTAAATCGTACCTCTAGCAGTAGAAGCCAATCAAAGGAGTCCCTTCTCGTTCAGGAAGGTCATGGACTCTTGAGCGATATTTGTCACTTTGCTCAGGGCCATGGACAGATGTGCGTTGGCTTCCGCTCCCACGCCAGAATTGACCATGACCAGTGCCTTTTCAAGATAGGGTTCGATCTCCTCCCATCCGCGATCCCCGCCCACCGTCTGGGCCAATTTGATTTCGTTTCCCACCATGTTCAGCAAGGCATTGATCACCTTTTCTCCTCCCGCTTTCTCGCCGCCGGGAAGCCCTTCCAGCAGATTAAGGGTCTGGGTAACCCAGATGAGTCCAGCCTTGATCTTTTCACTTTGAGAAAATGCCATAATAGCCTCATTTGTTTCCATGAGTCCTTGACCTCCTTAAATTAAAGCTCCCTGCAGTCACGCTCAAAAAGCGGAACTGCAGGGAGCCTCTATTATATTCAATCGCTCCCACTCCCTGCTCATCCGATTCCCACCCTTTCTTTGACCTTCGTCAAAACCCTGTCCGCTGTGGGTCGGATTCTGTCGGCGGCTTTGGTAAGCAAGGTGTCCATGTGCTGTGGATCCTCGGTTAATTCTTTGTATCGGGTCTGAACAGGCCTCAAACCTTCTACCACCACTTCCCCCAGTTCTTTTTTCAGATCTGCGTAGCCTTTTCCGTCAAACCGGGCTTCTATATCTCCTCTTTTTTCACCGGTGAAGAGTTCATAAATGACCAGGAGGTTATGAATGCCGTGACGGCTCTCATCAAAGCGTATTTCTCGAAGGGAGTCGGTCGTGGCCCTCTTAATTTTTGATCGAATCTCATTAGGTGAATCAAGTAAATTAATGGTATTGCCTTCCCCCCCTTCGCTCTTGCTCATCTTCTTGGTGGGATTCTCCAGACCCATGATCCGTGCCCCTATTTCCGGGATGGAAGCCTCTGGAATGACGAAGGTCTCGCCATACGTGGAGTTGAACCGTTGTGCCAGGTCTCGTGTAAACTCAAGGTGCTGCTTCTGGTCTTCACCCACTGGGACAAAATCCGTGTCGTAGAGCAGAATATCTGACGCCATCAGGGCAGGGTAATCGAATAGACCAACGCTCACTTTCTCCCTTTGCTTTTCAGATTTTTCCTTGAACTGGGTCATACGCTGCATCCACCCAATGGGCGTAAAACAGTTGAGTATCCAGGTCAGCTCAGCGTGTGCGGTTATATGGGATTGCACAAACACAGCAGTCTGCTCCGGATTTATACCAGCGGCGATAAGCAGACCAGCCACCTCCCGGATTTTTGCCTTGAGGATCTTAGGAT
>JASFIT010000348.1:0-5183 GCA_050122535.1 Desulfobacteraceae bacterium
GGTGGTAAATGGAGGCGCCACCAGGACGTCCACACCATCCAGGTCTTGAATGCCCTCCCGTATGGATTTAACCAGGGAGGCGGCTTCCAGCAAGGTCAGGTTCATTTTCCAGTTACCAGCAATTAAGGGTATGCGATCGGTCATGAGTAACCCCCATAGATGTTTGGAAATTTTCTATGTCTTCTGAAATTATTGAGATACGCAAGCACCTCAATGCCACCGAGTAGAAGCCCAAATGCCAATACCCCAAGGCCAAATGAAATCCAAATGCTCAAATGCCAAAATTTTGGGTCTTGTCTCTCTGGCAATGATTTGGACTCTGAGCTAGGGCACTTGGAATTTACATGACTTCCCAGAAAGCGAATCGCCGCTGTCGCTGGGGGCCATGCGGAAAGAACCCAACAAAGGTAAAATTAACTGCCTGCCATGTAGAGGGCCAAATCGATCATACGGCATGAATAGCCAAATTCGTTGTCATACCAGGATAAGACCTTGAGCATGTCCCCGATGACCATTGTGGAGAGGGCATCCACGGTGGAAGAGACCGAAGAGCCATTAAAGTCAATGGATACCAGAGGTTCTTCACAATAGGCGAGAATACCTTTCAAGTCCCCTTCGGCAGCCTCTTTCATGGCCCTGTTGACTTCATCCGCAGTGGCGGGCTTGCTGAGTTGGACAACCAGATCCACCACGGAGACGTTGGGCGTGGGAACCCTGATGGCCATCCCATTCAATTTGCCAGCCAACTGGGGGAGGACCAGAGAGACGGCCTTGGCAGCACCTGTTGTGGTGGGGATCATGGACAGTGCAGCCGCCCGTGCCCTTCTGAGATCTTTGTGGGGAAAATCGAGAAGGCGTTGATCGCCCGTATAGGAATGCGTTGTGGTCATAAGTCCCTTTTCAATGCCAAAGTTATCCAGCAAAACCTTACAGACCGGGGCAAGGCAATTGGTTGTACATGAGGCATTTGAGATAACGTGGTGTTTTTGTGGATTATATTCCTGCTGGTTTACACCCATCACAATGGTCGCGTCTGGATTCTTAGCGGGTGCGGAAATGATGACCTTCTTGGCCCCAGCGTCCAGATGGGCCGAGGCCGTCTCCCTATCCCTGAAAAGGCCTGTACATTCAAAGACAAATTCAGCACCCACGTCATTCCAAGGAATCCTTGAAGGATCCTTTTCTCGATAAATCTGCACCTCTTTGCCGTTAACAATGAGAGAATGGTCGGTGCCCGATAAATCTGCCTCCAGCTTGCCTTGGGAAGAATCATATTTCAGGAGGTGCGCCAAGGTTGAAGGATCGGTGAGATCATTTATGGCGACACAATCTATATCTTGATGGGAAAGTCCTGCCCTCAATACCATCCTTCCAATTCGCCCAAAACCGTTTATTGCCACTTTCAGTGCCATGTTCAGACTCCTTTCTGCTTATAAATGGGAAGAAATTGAAATGGTAGAATAGATTTCTTAATTTGAGATCGCGCGGTAAGGATCTTTTTTTGAGAGGTTCAGGCTCATTACAATAGCATCCTCATGGGTATCCGGGTAATATCCTGGCCTTCGGTAGGCCTCTTTAAAGCCCAATCTCTCGTACAGCCCCTTGGCGACCACGTTGGATGGCCTGACCTCCAGCCAAATTTGTCGCATCCCTTTAGAGATACCCGTCTCAACCATCTCTTTCAAGAGGTACTGTCCGAGGCCTTTGCCCCTGTCATGAGGGTGAACGGCCACGCTCATAAGCTGGATTTCGCTGTCAAACATCCAGAAACAGATATAGCCGGAAGTCACCTTACCCATTATTACCGCCCATAAATGGGAAATGGGGTTTTCTATTTCAGACCTTAGGGCGTGAACACTCCAAGGCGCTGGAAAAGAGAGCTCTTCTATCTCAAGGATTTCTTGCAAAAAAGGTTGGAAATTTTCTTTTGTGATCGTTACAAGAGAGGTCATTCCGACTCCAGGAGCTTGCTCGCCAAAGAAATGCTCGTTTTACCCGCCTCTTGTGCCATTTCGGCCAGTTTGCTCAGGTCCAGTTCTGGTCGATTCTGAGCGATAGCTATGACCATGGGCAGATTCACGCCGGTCAAGACCTCGACCATCTCTTCCTTGAGGAATGAGAGGCTTATATTGGATGGGGTCCCCCCCAGCATATCCGTTAGGATAAGAACGCCTTCGCCCGTATCTAGGACGGAGACCTTCTCCTCGATCATTTTGCGGATTTGTTCACTATCGGCTGTTTGGGTAATGGAGACGGCATCTGCCGCATCCAGACGGCCAACGATAAATTCAGCCGCATTGAGGAATTCTCTTCCCAAGTCACTGTGGGTAACAATGAGTAAACCTATCATAATACGTCTCGAGAAATGCAGGGTTCTCCTAAATCAGGTGATGATAAAAGTAGGCTAAAGATTCAAAACTCCTCGTCGTTTTGTATGATTGTCTTATAGAGTTCTTTGCTGGAGGGAGCTTGCATCAGCACATTTCGAAAGGAGCTATTCTTGAGGATTTTTGCGATCTTCGCCAGTGCTTTCAAGTGGATGCTGGCGGAATTCTCGGGTGCTACCAACAGAAAGAATAGGAATGCAGGCTGTCCATCCATGGAATCGAAGTCGAGCCCTTGCAGACTCCTGCCAAATGATATGACCGGGTGCTTAAGTCCCCGAAATTTTCCATGGGGTATGGCTATACCATCGCCGATCCCAGTGCTTCCAAGCCTTTCTCGCTCCAACAGAACTTTGACCAATGAACCCTTGTCCAGAGATGGATCATGGCTGACTATGACATCCACCAGTTCTTCCAGCACCCCCTTTTTGTCTTTGGCCCTCAAGTCAGGAATAATGTTATCTGGATTAAGTATTTCTGAGAGTTTCATTACCTTCACACCAAAAATGAGCGCTCCAGTGGCTCAACTAGAAGGTTCGATAAGTCCCAAATTGCCGTCTTTGCGTTTGTAGATGACGTTGATCTCTTCGGATCTGGAGTTTCTGAAAACGATGAAGTCCTGTTGAGAAGTGGAAAGTTGCATGGCTGCCTCTTCTGGGTCCATGGGTTTAGCGAGCATCTTTTCTACCTCTATGCTAGGCCCTTCTATGCCGAAGGCAACATCCTCTTCGGTCTCTTCTGCGGCAAGGGTCTCTTCACCCTTCCTATTCTCTGTCCTCCTATTTCTTATTTTTGAGAGGTATTTCTTTACCTGTTTTTCAAGTTTATCCATGACCTGGTCAATGGCAGAGTACATGTCATCCGTTTCCTCTATTCCTTTAATCCAGGTTCCATTGACGCTAAGGGTGACATCCGCTATATGTCTAAATTTTTCCACTGATAGTACCACGTGGGCTTCAAGGGGAAAATCCAAGTATCTTTTGATCTTTGATACCTTTTCCTCTGCATAGGTTTTTAGACTTTCCGTGGGTTGCATGTGTCTGAATGTGACAGAAATGTCCATCCCTTCACCTCCTTAGAAAAAAGGGTCACTAGCAAAATAAGTACAAAAAGTCAAAATTACAAGAAATCAATAGGGCTCTTTCCGCTTCCGGGAAGGCAGAATACTCATAGTCTCGCGGTACTTGGCCACCGTCCGGCGGGCTATGTTTATGTTAAGGTTTCTGAGTAGGTCAGCAACCTCCTGGTCGCTGTAGGGTTTGGCTTTGTTCTCAGATTTTATGATATTCCTAATATGTTCCTTGACACTTTCTGAGGCTATGGACTCTCCGTCCAAGCTATTGATGGCACTGTTGAAGAAATACTTGAGTTCGAAGACGCCTTGAGGCGTATGGACATATTTGTTAGTGGTCACCCTGCTGATGGTTGACTCATGCATCTGTATGTCCTCGGCCACATCACGGAGGACGAGAGGTTTTAGATGGGCTGTCCCTCTATCAAAAAAATCCCTTTGAAAACGGACGATGCTTTCTGTCACCCGATATATGGTCCTTTGACGCTGGTGAATGCTTTTGATCAGCCAGGCTGCTGATTTGAGTTTTTCCTGTATATATTGTCTGTCCCGTTCTGACAGGGAATCGCGTCTAGACAAAATTTGCCGATAGTACTGACTGATTCTCAACTTGGGCAGCCCATCTTCATTGAGGTCTATCACATAATCGTCTCCAACCCTGAAGACATAGATATCAGGGCTAATGTAAATAGTCTCTTCATCATGGTAGCTGCGGCCAGGCTTTGGTTCGAAACTGGTAATGACGGAGACAGCCGATTTGACCTCTTGGACCGAGATTGAAAGAGACTTTGCGATCTGATCGTACTTCTTATTCTCGAGCTTATCCATGTGCTCCAAAAGAATTTCTTCAATGACGGTGCCTTGTAGATTTCGAAAACGGGCCTGGATAAGCAAACATTCCTTTAAGTCCCTAGCCGCGACGCCGACAGGGTCAAACTTCTGTACGAAGCTCAGAGACTCTATCACTTGCTCTTGGGTAAATCCTGTGGATTCGGATATCTCTTCAACAGAGGTCTTCAGGTATCCGTTGCCATCCAAATTACCGATAATATGTCTGCCAATCTCTTTTTTCACATCATTGAGATTGCTCACGTTGAGTTGCCACGTGAGATGTGTGTAGAGGTTGGTTTTACTGGGTGTGAAGCTTTCAAAAGGCGGGACTTCTTTCACCTCATGGGCTGACTCCCTCCAACCTGTGCTATAATCGGAAAAGTAGGATTCCCAATCCACATCCTGCCTCAAATCCTCCTTAACGGTCACTTCCGTGGCACGCTGCTCTGGTTTACCTGTCGCGCCGTCAAAGCCCTTATCTTCATCAAACTCGTCTTGGGGTTGTGCCTCCACCAAAACGGGATTTGTGTCCATTTCCTGCCTGATGGTTTCAACGAGTTCCAGCCTTGATTGTTGGAGCAGTTTGATGGCCTGCTGCAGCTGCGGTGTCATGATGAGCTGCTGATGAAGGCTAAGCGACTGTCTAAGTTGTATGGCCATAGTCCTATACGGATGTGGTTTAGGATTTAGAAATTACAGCGTGAAATCGTCTCCTAGATAACAGCTTCGGGCTACATCACTACATACAATCTCGTCCGGGGTACCAGACTCAATGATTTTCCCTTGGTCGATACAGTAAGCCGAATCACACACATCCAACGTTTCCCTGACATTGTGATCGGATATAATAATGCCAATGCCTCTGTCTTTCAACTGTCTGATGATCTCTTTGATAT
>JASFIT010000349.1:0-5177 GCA_050122535.1 Desulfobacteraceae bacterium
GAGAAGTCCCTCCAGGTATAACGCTTGCCGCCCTTAAAGACGAGGTTCTTAATCTTCTTTTGATGATTCGCTCGACCCTTACCGCCCATGAGGCGATCCAGGCCAGGTGAATCGGCTGCCAACGTTGGGGTGGCAAAGACCAGCAAGGCCAGCACAATGATTAGAGATCTTAGGTGATGGTGAAATGAGATCTGCCTGTGAATTTGGCCATAACACGGTTGCCTTGCCATAAAGTCATCTCCTAAACAGGGGTTAAATGAAGGTGTAGAAACTACCCAATTAATCGGTAACATCCAAAAGTTTTGGCATTAGGTCTGTTTACATACAAGATGTGAATAAGAAATGCAAAGGGGAAAAGTAGAGTTGGAGATGCACCCAAGGGTATTGGATTTACAAGTTACAACCACGAGGGTTGTTATTTGAAATTAGGCCCCTTCTAGGGACTGAATGTTTGCGCCACAGGCCTGGGCCCGAAGGGCTGAGCTTTTTTGCCCGATCGTCGTCTGCCCGCCATAGCCTTGGCGACGGCAGGCGTCTCTGCTTGCCGCGCCATAGCTTTAGCGACGGCGGGTGGTGAATAAGCTATTGAGAGGGGCTTTCGATCAGGGGTTCTCTTCAGAACCGCCTAAGGGGAGTTTTATCTGGATTTGTAGACCCTCTTCTGTGTTCATGGCCTTGATATTTCCACCATGTCTCTCAACGATCTTTTTTGTAATGGCAAGACCCAAACCAGTTCCAATCTTCCTGGCTTCTTCTGTCCTGTAGAAGGGTTCGAAAATCCTGTCCAAGTCCTCTTCAGACATGGGCCCGGAGGAATTTGTGACGCTGATACTAAGCCATCCATTTTCTGATCGCATTTTCACGCTCAGGTCTCCCTTATCAGGTGTAAACTTGACCGCATTGTCCAGGATGTTTGAGAGTGCTGTCCGAAGGGCCCCCTGGTCCGCGATAAAGGGAGGCTCGAATGAGAGTTCCCTTGTGAGATTCAATTCTTTGCGCTTAATCGTGCTTTCTAATCGCTCCAAGAGCTGGTTTATAAGCTCCGAAGGATCTATGATCTCCAAGTTCAAAGGTGCATCGTGAAGGTCCATCTTTGACAAGTCCAGTATCTGCCCTATGAGGAAATCCAGCTCCTCAATGTCTTCCCTTATGTCATCCGCATGTCTTTCCCAGTCCTTATTCTCGAGTTTTTCCAGTTTCTCCCTGAGGAGTTCCTCAGCCACACGGATCCTGGCGAGGGGGGTCCGCAACTCATGCGAGACGTTTGCCGTCAGTTCCTTCCCGCCTTCAATCATCCTTTCCAACTTGGCCGCCATGCGGTTGAAGGTTCGGCCCAGCTCTCCTATTTCGTCTTTGCCCTTCACCGTGGCTCTGTGAGAAAGATCACCTTCCGCTATTTGTGAGGCAGACTCGCTGAGCGCTTTCACACGTTTTGTGATGTATCTCGAAATGGGCAGAACCAGGAGAGCAACAACAATGCCGATGATGATGAGGCCCAGTCCGAAGCCTTCGGGGTGTTCTTTTTCGTGCCTTTCAAAAAAAACGTGAAGACGTCCTGTCTGGCCTTCCTGGATTCGCGTGGATATAATGGCATACCATTGCCAACCCTTCTTCATACGGCGGTACAATTCAAAATTCTTGGATTCCCTGACAGGTTTCCATCGGAAGTCTGAAAGGGGTTTTGGGATATCGCCGGAAAAGGACTTCATCAGGGGTTTTCCGTCTGCAGTTGTCAGCCAGACCTTTGAGCTATAGGCCTGCCCCAGGCGGACAATGACCCTTCTGAGATCTTCATTCTCGGAGACCGGCACGCCAGGGTTAGACTTGATTTTATCTTCCACCAGTTCTTTAGTAATAAGGACATGGGCCTTTACATAGTGACCCATGCGGGAACGAAAGTCTCTACCCGCTGCGATCACAAAAATAGCAAAGATCAGCACAAAGGTTACGATGAGAACCAGGAGAAAGGAGAGGAATATTTTGATGTAAAGTTTGCTCAGCTTCATGGGGCCTCCACAAACATGTAACCGCTCCCCCACACCGTCTTGATGGATTTCCGATATTTGGGGAAGGGTTTCAGTTTTGCCCTCAACTTGCTTATGTGAACATCTATGCTCCTGTCAAAAGCCATGAAATCCCTTCCGCGTGCAAGGGTCATGAGTTGGTCGCGCGTCATGACAACATTGGGATGCTTCATGAGTGTCTCAAGAAGCTTGTATTCCGTGGATGATAACTCCACCTCCTTGCCTTCCACCAAGAGTGCTTGTCTTGCCGTGTTGAGGGACATACCGCCTACCCTAATGAGTTTATCTTCCTGCGTCTCTGCATCCTCAAGGCGAGGTGGTCTTCGTAACACGGCCCTTACCCTGGCCAGCAGTTCGCGGGGGTTGAAGGGCTTGGGCAGGTAGTCGTCCGCGCCTAGCTCCAAACCCACGATACGATCCGCGTCCTCACCTTTGGCAGTGAGCATGATAACAGGGACAGAGTGTGCCGTCCGAACTTCTTTTAACACGGCCAGACCATCCTTTCCCGGCAGCATGATATCGAGAATGACAATATCAGGCGATTTCGCTACAATAGTCTTCATGACTGCCGAACCGTCGGGAAGTGTAACGACGCGAAACCCATAACCCTCCAGGTATTCCTTTACAAGTTTCAGGAGTTTTTCGTCGTCGTCTACAAGTAGAACCTTTTTCTCCATGGATGTCACCCTCTTTTACATACTTTTACATTTCCTTAACATCTCTTAACAAATCAGATTCACCGCCCGCTCCGCTCGAGGCGCAGATGTCGCAGAGATAAATGATTTTTCCATCGCCGTTGAGAGGACGGCGATGGAAAAGCACTCAGCCCCGCTTTTCAAGCGGGAGAAGGAACCCAAGGCCTGATAAGTTGCATCGAGATGTGGCACGTAATCCAGAGCCCCAACGGCCGGAGGCTTGAGCCATTTTGCTTTTCGGCGCCTGCCCGCCATCGGCTTCGCCTCAGGCGAGGTGGGCGGGTCTCAGCGAAAAGCAAAATAATAACTCTGCGTTCTTAGCGTCTCTGCGGTGAAAACCTCTTCTGCCCTTTGAAAAGTGATGCCTAACTTTGATGCTCGGATGTCTCAGGGTCGGTCCGCACCTGGTACACCCTTATGGGTTTCATAAAATTCTTAACCGATTTTTCTCCCAGATACTTGTAGCCAAAAGGCAATCTGTTTTCCACTTGATCATAAACGGTCCCTGAAATGCATATGCCTCCAGGTTCAGCGAGTCTCTCAACTCGGGCAGCAATATTTACCCCGTCACCATATATTTTTCCTTTTTCAAAAACCACATCCCCCAGGTTTATCCCGATACGAAACTCCATTTTGCGCTGGTCAGGCAAATCAGCATTTTTCGCCCCAAGCTCTTTCTGGATTTCTACGGCACACTGCACCGCATTAAGGACGCTGCCAAACTCAGCAAGTATATTGTCTCCAGGTGAATCCACGACTCGGCCCATGTGGCTCTGGACACGAGAGGCAACGAGATCTCGATAGGCATTCAACGTATATATGGTCCACATCTCGTCCTCGGCCATGAGGCGGCTGTAATCTTTCACATCGGCACTGAAAATGGCTCTCAGTTGGCGTTGCATCTGCTGCGAAGCCAGCTCCCTCTCACCACGAACGCCTCTGTCTTCAAATGAAATCCTTCGAATCACGGCCTTCATCCTGGCCAATAACTCGCGAGGGTTGAATGGCTTTGGTAAGTAATCGTCTGCTCCCAGTTCCAGACCAACGATACGATCGGCATCCTCACCCCTAGCCGTGAGCATAATGACAGGCACAGAGGACTCCGCCCGGATTTCTTTCAGCACATCCAGACCGTCCTTCCCGGGCAACATGATGTCCAGTATGACAATGTCTGGAGACTCCTTATGGATTGTTCTCCGGACGAGCAACCCATCAGGTAGGGTATTGACCTGAAATCCGTAACCCTCAAGATACTCGGTAACAAGCTTGCGAAGTTTCTCGTCGTCGTCAACGAGCAAAACCTTGCTTCCCATAAATATCTCCTGTTTTTACAAGCTTTTACATCTCCTTAACACTTTTTTACAAATTGGAAAAACATTCTTTACAAGTGAGCCTTATTATATCCGCAAGATCAGGGCAGTCGGCAAGAAAAATAGACCATAGAAAGGAGGACAAGAAAATGAAAAAAAGAAAAAAATACCTCATCATTGGAGCTGTTGTTGTTTCCCTCGGGATCCTCGCGAGCCTTGGTTTCAGTGCCGCATGTGGACCCCACGGCCGTTGGCACAAGGGCTTTCATTCCAGGTTCCACAGCGAAGATGTGGCAGATTTCATCTCATGGAAGATGGACAGACATGTGAAGGATTTGAATCTTAATGAAACCCAAAGGCAGGAATATGAGAACCTCAAAGGGCAGGTCACTGTAAGTATAACAGAGGCCATGGAAAGAAGAAGGGGATTTCATAGGATTATTCATGAGGAAATCAATAAGGAGAACCCTGATCTGAACAATGTGGCGGATCTGGCGAGAGAGCGATTGCAGAAGATGCCTGACATCATTGGAAAGAACCTGGATCTTTTTATGGACTTCTACAACCGAGTGCTAACCGATGAGCAGAGGGCAAAGGTGATCGAAATGATTCGCGACAGATGCGGCTAAAAACAAAATGGGGGACGTCCGTAAATAAGTAAATAAGTGATTGTAAAATAAAATACGTTGCAATCATGGTAAAGGGCAAGTTGAGTTATTTACTTATTTACGGACGTCCCCTTTTTTCCCGGTGGAGGGTATGAGAATGAAGGAGAGGAAAGGCGAACACCCTTTCGGTGATGCTGGGCAGTTGATACTGCTCGGTTTGTTTCTGGTGGTTTGGGTAGGGGATTCATTCTTCCTGCACAAATCCACATTCGTGTCGGAATATGTGCCGCTCTTTGTTCGTCTGGCCATCATGGCCCTTGTCCTCATTACCGCGGTTTATCTTTCCATGTCGGGCCATGTTGTGGTCGCTCACGGGGAGCGCCCCAACTCCGTGGTATCCACCGGAGCCTTCCGGTATGTAAGGCATCCCTTGTATCTCGCGGCCATCTTATTCTACCTGGGCCTGGCCATCTCCACAGCTTCGCTTTTTTCTCTTGCGTTGCTGTTGATCATATTCCTCTTCTACAATTACATCGCCAG
>JASFIT010000350.1:0-5165 GCA_050122535.1 Desulfobacteraceae bacterium
GGAGAAATTACTCGCAGATCTCAGGGAAATTTACATGCCGAAAGCTCCCACTATTGAAGTGGTGAATATCAAGCGGGTTTTGGAGAGGGTCTATTCCCTGGTGAAGGATGAGTGCGCAAAGAAGAATATCCGCACTGAAGTAATGATAGACGAAAAGGGGTTCCTGGTGAGCTGGGACCCCAGCAAGTTAGAACAAGTATTTTTGAATGTTATCAAGAATTCCATAGAGGCTATGGGAAGCGGGGGAAACCTTTCAATCCGAGGCAAGCTATCTGGCGACAAGGTGGAAATTAGCATAGACGATGATGGTTGCGGTATACCAAAAGAGCATATGGACAAGGTTCTGGATTGCTTTTTTACCACGAAAAGCTATGGGACAGGGCTCGGCCTCTGTATCTCAAAGAAATTTATTGAAGAGTATGACGGCAGTTCATTGTCTGTGAAAAGTGAGGAAGGCAAGGGAACGACTGTCAATGTAACCCTGACTCTTCATAGTGGAGAGGTCCTGAACCCTTTATAAATTTGTAATTCCTTGAGCACTATCTAATTTTAAAGCTAGAATTTTGTCGGATCTATTTTCCCGTGTTCTACAGGAGGAAGGTCGTGATGAAATGGCTTAGATTCATTAAGGGTGCCGGAGGATCCCCGGGTAGAGATAAACACAGAACTCACGAACCACCGGACAAGGCAACAAGGGACCCCTGCGTTATGGAGGACCTCGTTTATCATTACGCGTCGATACCAGGCGATCTGGGGATCTACTCGGTCTGTAAAATGGACCATCATGAATCGTGCCGAACTGATGTAGGACTGAGGCTGGCCCGTGAACTTTAAGCTTACATTCGGGCATCCATCTGACCCCCGGCCCATTTCTAAAAATGCAAGATTTGCATTTGTAAGGTACAGTTTTTTGGAATTGCAGGTTTTGGCAATTCGTCTTCACTTTTGGTGTCCAGGAAACGACGACTAGATGTCGTAGCCCTGCCCTCCTTTCCTTAGAGCTAGATGCGATTATTCTGGCACGATCCGGAAAGCCGATTTCTCTTGACAGTGAACATGGTTTCAGTTTAGTTAAAGTCAGTTCACTCCTCACTAAATAGATTAACTTTACAAGCATTGAGATAATCTATACCACAGCCTAACCTTCCGTCATTCCATTAACCTCCATTCAGGAGGTTGCCTCATGGAGACACACCTCAAAATGTGCCTACCTTGCTCCTGACAGGGTATTTTTTGCGCTGTTGGGAGCTCAAAGTGTACTCCCTCTTAACGCAAAGCCGAAAGCAAGGTTTTGATGGAAAGCCATGGTTTTTAAATGATCTTCTAGGTACTGATCTATGGAAGTGCCTAGGGGGAGACGTGAAAGGAGGTAACACAATGCCGACCTATATGACCCTTATCCGCTGGACCCAAAAAGGCGTAGAGAGTGTCAAAGAGGGCCCCGCACGGCTCGACATGGCCAAAGAGGCATTTAAGGCCGTGGGCGCAGAGTTAAAAGAGATGTATTTGGTGATGGGCCAGTACGACATGGTAGTCATCGGTGAAGTACCGGACGACGAAACAGTAGCCAAACTATCTCTCGCTACTGGTGCACAGGGAAACATTCGTACGGAGACGTTTCGGGCATTCACGGAAGATGAATATCGGAAGATCATTGCTGCCCTGCCCTGAACAACTGCAAACCTCAACAATGTTGGAAAGCTTCGGTGGAAGGCAGGGTCATCACGGCCCTGCCTACACACTAATGTCAAAAAATGAGATTATCTCTTCTCTAGATTGTAGACTTTGGCAAGAGCAATGCGCTCACGTGCTCAGAAAGGGATCACGATATATAGCACTTTGCCCGACCTCATTTCAGCCCTGCTCGCCGAAGATCGTCAAGGATGCCTTCGAGGGTTTTGGGGTCTTGGTGGTTCCGTGCGCTTACTGCATAACTCTCCAGGGTGAGTTTAGGGTCCAATGCTAGAGCCTTCTCCACATGCTTCCCAGCTTCATCCAACTTGCCAATTCTCACATAAACGATAGCAGAACCAAAATGGCCCCAGGTTTGATGCGGGGCCCGGGCCAAGACATCCCCGAAGGTCTCCAGTGCCAAGTCGTATTGTTGACTCTCCGTGTAAGCGCTGCCCAAGAAATGCGGATACCAGGCTGGATAATTGGGATGGAGACGCATGGCTTTCTTGAGAAGTTGGATGGCCTCTTGATATTTGCCAGTGTAGTAGTGGGTAACCGCCACCATAGCATGAACTTCAGCGTTGTTGGGCCCCAGGGCTAGGGCTTCTTCCCCGGTGGCGATACCCTCATCATACTGCCCTTGGGCCATCTGGATGATCCCCCACAAGGCCAACGAGTCCGGGTCAGAATCATCCGAGGCCAGGGCTCTTTGGCAAAGCTCAACTGAACGCATGAAAGATTCGGCCGGGGAATCCGTATATCCGAACCGGGCATCTTGGAAGTGCGTCACCGCTTTCAGGGCCAACGCATTGGCGTAATTGGGGTCTAGTTTTAAGGCCTGGTCCAGAAGCTCCCGTGCCTTGGCGTTATCCTCCTTGGTGTGCCGTTGAAAAAGGTCGTAGGCTTTGACGAAATAGCCCCAAGCATCCAGGTTCACTGTTGACCTGTGGCGCACCCGGGCTTGCTCTCCGTCGGTCATCTGGACTTGCAGAGCAATCACAATATTCAGCGTTATCTCATCTTGCATATCAAAAAGGTTATCGAGGTTGCGATCGTAGCGTTCAGCCCAGAGATGATGCCCGCTGGTGGCTTCAATGAGCTGGGCTGTGATACGCACCCTTTCGCCTGCCCTTTGGACACTACCCTCCAGCACGTAGCGAACTCCCAGCTCCCGCGCCACTTCCTGGATTTTAATTGCTCTACCCTTGAAACTGAAAGTTGAGTTACGGGCGATGACGAACATCTGAGGGACCTTAGATAAGGCTGTGATGATATTTTCACTGATTCCGTCGGCCAGATATTCCTGCTCGGGATCACCACTCATGTTGACAAAGGGTAATACGGCTATTGATGGCTTATCAGGTAAAGGAAATTCCCGGCTGACTCCTGCTTCAGAGAGCCCACCCTCCATTTCTACTCGATATACCCGAATTGGCTTCTTGATATTTTTAACTGACTGTTCTCCAAGGTATTCAAATTCCAATCCCAGTTTGCCTTCGACGTGGTCGAAGGCAGTTCCGGAGATACAGACGCCTCCTCCCTCAGCGAGGCCTTCTATCCGAGCCGCAATGTTCACTCCGTCTCCATAAATCCGTTCGCCTTCCTCAACCACATCTCCAAGATTGATCCCAATACGAAATTTCATCCTGCGGTTTTCAGGAAGCTCTGTGTTCTTGGCTTTAAGTTCCTTTTGGATTTCAACCGCGCACTCTACCGCATCCACCACACTCAAAAATTCAGCCAGTATGTTGTCTCCAGGGGAATCAACGACGCGACCACTGTAGTTTCTGATGAGCTCAGCTATCATCTCCCGGTAGGCCTCCAAAGTACGGACAGTCGCAAGCTCATCCTCTTCCATGAGCCGGCTGTAACCCTTGACATCCGCACTAAGAATAGCGCTTAGTTTTCGTTTGGCGCGCTTCTCCGTCATGGGATCAGCTCTCCAAATAAAATAGCCTCGAAGAGATGCAGGAATCCCTTGGAGGCTTTAATATAGAAAGGTTCTGGTGACGCATCCCCGTAACTCACTTCATAAGGCTAGGGTTATGTTATTGGGTTAATCTGTCGCCAGACTTATTGAGGGTTCAAAGGATAGCGTTTTTTGGGAAAAATGTCTATATATTGCATGTATCTGAAATAATTGACAATTGTAGGCTATTGCTGTTTTTCTACACTTTTCAAAGCTTGAAATTTGCGAGTATAGCCATTGTAATCTACAATAGTATCTTTAGGTGGGCGGGTTTGGGTTGTGGCAAGAAATCGTAAATTTTCATCTCAAGCGTTCAACAGCAATATTTGATTCTCCTCTTAGAAGAAGGGAGAGGCGATGTCGGAGAAGATCACACGGCGGATATTTATCAAACGGGGGATGTTTTTGGCTGGAGGTGCGCTGGGCTGGATGGGCCTGATGCCTGCAAAAACGGGTGCCGTTGCGAAACCGGATATTTTTGTTGTCCACGGGACCAATTTCTTTGACAATACAATCAAAGCCGTAGATGGACTGGGAGGCATAAAACGGATCGTATCTAAGGGTTCAAGGGTCGGGTTGCTGGTGAATCATTCCTTTCTGAACATCGGCGCCCACGTACACCCGGACATGACCGTGGCCATCGCCGGGATGTGCTTTGAGGCCGGGGCCAGGGACATCATCCTCATCAAATCCCCTCCATGGGGCTACTACCGCCGCGCCCGCTCCGACAAACAGGCAAAGGACGTGATCAAACGGTTAAAATCCCCCAGCGGCGACTATAAGACCGTTCGTATTAAGGGAGCACTGGCACTCAAAAAGGCGGAGATCATGAGAGACCTTCTCGAATGCGATGTCTTCATCAATATGGCCATTGTCAAGAGTCATTCGGCCACCTATATCACGGCCGTTCTGAAAAACATGATGGGATCTGCGCCCTTCTCCACCTGCCGTAAATTCCATCGCAGGGATCCGATTCACCTGGCGCAATGCATCGCGGACATCAATCTGGTCCGCAGGCCCGATCTATGCGTGATGGACGCCACCGAAGTGTTGGCCACGGGTGGTCCCCGCGGACCAGGCCTGGTGAAACGGCCGCTCAAAGTCTTTGCCGGCCGCGATCCGGTCGCTGTGGATGCATACGCCACCCGGCTGCTCGGCCTCGATCCGAAAAAGATTCTAATGCTAGACTATGCCTCACGTCACGGCATGGGCCAGAAAGATTTAGGGAAGGTTCCGATCAGGGAGATCGACGCTTAACCCGGACCCTCGCCTGGGCATGCTCAGCCGACAGCCCTATGGCCAAAAGAAAAACATGTCCATGCCAGCGCAGAGGTTCTAATCCAGGATTGATATTCCTCTGAAAAAGTCAAGATTCTAGAAATGTTGAAAATCGGCAGATTCAAGTGTGCTGCCATAAATGTTGACTTTGAAGGACCTCCAGAAATACAAGATTAGCAGATGTGAGCTTCGGTGTAGGTAAAAAGGACAAAAATGCCATTTTTTGAATGGGCTTCCGCCTTGC
>JASFIT010000351.1:0-5162 GCA_050122535.1 Desulfobacteraceae bacterium
CCTTTCATATCATCCAGTCCTTTGGGGTGATCCATTACATGTTGGATCCGGCTAATGACGTCAGAACCGTAGCGACTCTGGGAGTTTAATCTTGAGGCCACGGCTATCTCCTGACCATTGGTAAGATCAATCAGTTTTGCTACCAGCGTACTGGTGCCTAGATCGAAAATTAAGCCATACTGCTGGTCAGCTTTACCAATAGGCTGCCAGGCCAATAGCCGGTTATCACCCAATACAGTCGCCCCATGAAAGTCGGTTGCCCTAAGATCACCATACAGATTGACAAGACATCGGGGCGATATTGCCAAGGACTGGTATTCCGGTCCCAGGGCTCCTTTGATCCGATCCACATCCGAAAAGGCGCTTTGAAGGCTTGGAGGTTCAAGGGATATCTTATGTTTCTCTATTAAGGGATCAATTTGAACCGGAGGCACTTCCCCGTGTTTCAGAATCTGGTAGAGTTCGGTCTCTTCATCATCCATTTCGGTATGAATGACCAGGGTTTTCTTAATCTTGGTGCGGCATGCCAGGCGAATCCCCTTTTCCAATTCAGCGGGTTCAAGATGTTCTTGCTCATCCGGGGAAGGCGGTCCGATTGCCGTAATCACACGGATCTTACATTTGCCGCATTTTCCCAGACCGCCGCAATCTCCATCCAGCTCAATATCTGTTTTTTCGAGGGCCTCCCCGATCGTTAGGCCACGTTTAACCTTGATCCAGATGCCGTCGGGGAGGACATTCAGCCAGACAGATCGCCCTTTTCTATTCTTCAATGAAGGAGGATTCTTATAACGAGCTTTCTTTTTTTTCTTTTTTTTGTTTCTTGGCTTCTTCATTCGTCATTTGATACAGGGATTGACTTTTGGATATCTTTTTCAAGTTTAAGCATCAGGTCGGTATAATCGGCTTCTTTGACCTGAAGACGAAGATTCAAAAATTGTGCGATCTTACGTGCCTGGTCCCATAAATCCGGATCTCCGGGTTGGTGAATATAGAGGATTGTTTTATAGCGCTCAAAAAACCATTTTCGCATTTGAGGATCATCAAGTTCTAGGGGTTTTACGCAGTATTCGGAGAAATTCATCAAAAGCTCTTTCTCTAAAAAATAGGTGCCTGGTTCTTCATCCATGATGGTCTCATACGCGTGGTGACCAAGAAGCATCTCATAACAATGGCCCCCGCTCGGACGTGTTGCCCCCCGTTCCTGTAGAAATGCGTCAATGTCCGGGAAACATTGTCCATAAATACAGATCACCTTCTGCCCTAAACCATGTGCTCTGCGAATCACTTCTTCCAATCTTTTGCGGAGTTCTATTGGATAATGATGAAGATAAGGTTGCAGACAATCTATTTTCATCTCAGGGAAACGATCGCAGATCCCCATATTTTCCAAGGCACTTCGAAATACACCACATGCAGCGATCCGAACTTTCACGTGGGTCACCTTTACTCAGGGCCATTTAAAATCAAAGGTCCACAATCTGGGGAAATTTCATCTTAATTTTGGCTATCAATTTAGGATCCATAACCGATCTTTGATTATCTCTCCATTCTTGAATTTTAGCGCTGGCTCGGCTAAAAAGCGTCGGTCGATTGCTGCCTTCCCACTGATCAAAATTGCTGCGAACAGCCAACTGTGGATAGAAATACTCCTTAAACATATATTCAACCGTATGATCATCGGTCACGAAACTGCCACCTGGGCCAATCTTCTCAATGCATGAGAAACCCATGGTATCTCCATTAACATCAATGCCGGCAAGGATTCGGTGAATCATACCCAGGACTTCATTATCAATAACATATTGCTCGTAAGAGATAGAATTGCCAGAATCCAGCATGCCGGCCGCCAAGTGAACGTAATCTGCTCCGGCTAAACCCACCAGGAGGCAGGAGATCGCCTTTTCCAAACCGGCCTGTAGGTCTGAACTCTTGGATTCGGTCAGCCCGGCGGAGGCATAGATGGGAAGATCGTACAACTTGGCCAACCGCACTGCCACAGCATTCATCATAGCGACTTCAGCCGAACCCGTTGTTAAGTTCATGTTTCGCAGGTCCATGGCCATGGGCACTGATCCATACATGACCTTCGCCCCGGGAGAAAAGAATTGGCTAAGCGCCACACCGGCCAGGGCTTCTGCATGCATTTGAGCCAAAGCACCGGCGAGACTGACCGGAGCGGTCACGCCGGCAATGGGAGCTGGGGCAAATGTGACGGGGATGCCTTTGACAGAGCAGAATTCGAGAATCTGGAGGGTCGTGCTGTCCACCGTGAGAGGACTGATGGGATTGGTTATAATGGATACAAACGGCTTCTGCCTAAATTTTTCTTCTCCTCCTGCCAGAAAAGATATCAATCCCCAGACTTGTGTAATCCCGTCGAAAGTATCGCATCCGCCCATGACATGCTTAGTTGTATGATTCAGAGCACAAAAAAAATCATTCAGATGATAATATGCTGGATCCAGGTCGTGGGCCTGGCAGGCGATGATATAGAAGTTTATGTGCTCTAAATTATTAACCAAGTTGGCTGTTTGGACAACGTCATTAAGGACCGTTGGGCGATATTCTCCTGTAGCCGTATCCAACACCTGGAAGACACGGCCACCATTTCCGAAATAGACATTGCCCGCGCCCAAATTCAGGTCATACTGACCATCCCGGGAACAGAGGGTAAATTGGGAGGGCGCCTCACTGAGGGTTTGATCCAAAAACGCCTCTGGAAATTGTACGGTCTGTGAGTCAGGGTTTACCTGGCAACCGGAAGTCTTAAGTCTTTCAAGAAATACTTGATCCAAAATTTTCAACCCCACACGTTCCAGAACGCGTCGGCCAGCAAGATCAATATCCCGAATCTTATCTTCAGAAAGCAGCATCATGCATGAACACTTATTCGGCTCATATTCGACTTATCCAACTGTTATCCAGGCAGACTGTTTAGGATAGTGTCAATATGTTGAATGATTTCATGTTCTTTGGGTGTTGGTTCATGTGTCTCAAGAATTCTTTTGGTTTCGGTCCGGCATCGCTGATAAAAATCCTGAGAACCTTCAGCCTCCCACGTATCATACCGGGATCGGTCTAAAAGGTTAGGAAGAAAAAGCGATTTTTCAAAATGTTCGAAAGTGTGATCATCTGTCAGGAATATACCTTTGGGGCCCGCATCGCGGACACGTTGAAGTGCTTCGATAGCCAGGGTATCCTTGGTCACCGGAATCCCCTGTGTGAAGAAGCGGGCCATGGCGATCAACTCGTTTGACATGGTCACCATCTCCAGTGAGGAGGTGCTGCCGTATTCAAGGTATCCGACATCATGGACGAGATTACATCGAGATAAGAGGGCGGTGATAATGGAGAACATCGCTTCAGCCCCGGCCTGCGCATCCATTAGCTTGGAGTCTGATGCGCCGGCAAAAGACCAGATCGGCAGACCATAGATCTCATCCCGCATATCAGCCAGAGCAGCCTGTGTCAGGCTCCACTCCGGACAACCGTAAGATACAATCGTGGATTTCATATCCAGTGCACTGACATTGGGTCCGAAGAGGAATGGTGCCCCTTTTGAGGTCAATTGATGCACAATGAGGCCAACCAGGTTTTCTGCAATGCCCATGGCCATGGCTCCAGCAAGGGTTACCGGTGCCCCGCTTCCCGCATTGGACCCAGAAGGCAAACATAAAGGAATGCCCTTTTGGGCACAAAATATGAGGCGATCCATAACGTGTTCTGGAAATCGGAGAGGACTAATGGCTTCCGAGTAATTGAGAAGGAAAGGTTTTTTTCTCAACTCCTCTTCGCCGCCAGCTATGATACTGGCAATTTCGTGGATTTTGGTGATATCCTCCTTACGATCAGCAATAAAGACTAATGGTTTATTGGTGTTTCTTACCATCTCCGCAAAGGCGTAAACATAGACATAATTAACGTTTAGAACGTCAACTGGGTTTCCCATTGACATGGCAAAGGAGAGATTTTCTAGGCCGTCCACCAATGTAGCGAAATGAGCAATGTCTTTCAGAACAGTTCGGCGACGCTCACTTGTCTCAAGATCCACCGTAAAAGTCGTGTCAGAGCCTGTACCAAAATACACATGATGATCCTGCAAATACATGGCAGGATCACCCTGTTGTGAATACAGGATGATCTGCCGAGGCGCTGAACGGATGGCCTCTTCAGCAAGGAATGCAGGCAGCCTGATCCAGTCTTGATCATATACACGGCCTCCCGCGTCAGCCAGCATCTCCAGAGCTCCTGGATGTTCCATTCTTATCCCGATCTTTTCCAGTATCTCCAGGGCAGCCGTGTGGATAGCCAGGGCCTGCTCCCGGTTCAAAGCTTTAAGCTTTGGTTGCAGAGTAGGGATTTCTAGGGGGCTCATGGGACACTCCTTTAGTTGATGTTTAGCAGTTTTTTGGCTTCTACGACTGCTGTTGCAGCATCCGGAGCATAAGCGTCTGCTCCGATCTCTTCGGCGAATTTGGCTGTTACCGGTGCTCCGCCAATCATCACCTTTACGCTATCTCTGATTCCAGCTTCAATAAGGGCTTGGATGGTCGTTTTCATGGCCGGCATAGTGGTTGAGAGCAGAGCAGAAAGCCCCAAAATATCTGGATGTTCAGCCTGAACTTTCTCTACGAAAGTTTCCGGATTCACGCTAACTCCAAGATCTAAAATAGTGAAGCCAGCTCCTTCCATGATCATAGCAACAAGGTTTTTGCCGATATCATGAAGATCCCCCTTCACCGTACCCATGATCACCTTTCCTTTGGTGGCCATCTGACCTTCCACAAAGTGAGGTTTAAGCAAATCAACGCATTGCTGCATGGTTTTCGCTGATCTGAGCATCTGAGGAACAAACATCTTTCCCTTGGCAAACCGGTCTCCGACGATGTCCATGGCTGCAATTAAGCCTTGGTTCAGGATTGTTTGAGGATCTTCCCCGGCTTCCATGAGCTTTTGAGTCTCCTTTTCGGCCTCATCCATGGCCCCTTTAATCACAGCTTCGTTTAACGCTTCAAAACCCATAGTCTCTCCTCTCGTTTTATATATAATTGTTGCTGAATCTTTTTAGGTGTCAGATATGGCTTGACTCTGATAGGCATCGATAAAATTGCCGCAATATTCGTCTTGTCCCAATAACAGTTGTGTGGTCAGAATGCTGG
>JASFIT010000352.1:0-5160 GCA_050122535.1 Desulfobacteraceae bacterium
TATCTCAGCTCGTATTTTTCTGCTGACCAGGCACACACGCTAAACGCTACCATGATTAATGAAGAAATGACTAAACCCACCATGATTCTTGAGAACCTTTTTTTCATCTTTGACCTCCTTTTATTATTAAGGTTAACTCTATGCAGACGAGCCCCCTGCTTTCCAGGAGGCTTACCACCTCCACAGACTCAAGCGTCGAAGACCAAATCGTCCTCTTTTTAATTTACTCTTCAACATCGGTTATAACACACAGGGCCGAATCACCTCTGTATGGAATCACACCTTCTACTTCAGTGACTGTCTGTGGCCCAATCCCTCCGGCACCTGGCATTCTGAACGTCTTCACATCAATACGCTCCATGGCAGTCTCCTTAGGCTTATCAAGCTGTGGGACCCATTCGTAGGGGACCCTGTAGGCCCTATAGACCATGTTTATTTGCATCAACTGGCCCCAGTAAGGGCTAATATATTCCCAAACGGTCTCATGTTTTGGTGTGACCTCGAAAATGCGACCACCCGATCCTTCCACGATCAAGGTGTTTCCGTTGGGCAAGCGTTGTGCCGAACTGATGAAAGGGCTATAGAATCTGTTAAGATCAACAGGTTTTATGAATCCTGCTTCGATGGGTGTGTATTGCCATACAATCTTTAGTGTGGTCGGTTCAAACTCCAAGACACGGGAATAATCCCTGAGGGCGTTCATAAACCCGGTTGGAGAACCGGGGTTGGGGGCTCCGTATCCGGCCCACCCGCCGTTATCAAAGATTAAGATGTTACCCTCGCCTGGAAGGCCCCTAGGGATCATGTGCGCATGGTGCTGGCCGATGATCCAGCCCAACTCCATCAATTCCGGTGTCCTATCATAATCAGGACCAATCTTCCATGCGAGCTTCCCCGTCTCCTTATCTGTGATAGCCGTGATATCGGTCTCTCTGCCGCACCAGATAATGTTATCCGGATGAAAACGTTTATCCCCCGCATCATACCACTTGTTTGGTCCCAGCAACGACATGGAGTTGATATGCATCCAGTCTCCCATGCCTCCTCCAGATGGTCTCCAGTTAGGATTACGACACATGATGTTTTTCGCCTCTTCACTGAAATCCATTTCATCAAAATGATCGCTGCATATCCACTCCCAGACGATCTCCCCGTCCCAGGTGACCTCAATGATGCTGTCATCCACAAGCGGTTTGTCGCTTATCTTTGGATTCTTAAGATTCTTGTGGGAGAGTAAAAAGGTGTTTCCTTTCTCTACAAGGGGATCCATGCCCGGGACATAGTATCCAACCGGGTTGCCTTCTCTCTGGTGATCGTGATGTTGCCTGGCCATCCATTGCGGTTCTTCTCCTGGATCCTCAATGTATTCATATTTGTTGAATCTCCAAACGATGTTCCCTTCCCAATCTACCTGCACAAGATCTAGATGGTCCTGCATGCCGAACGCAGTGTTTCTCTCCCCCGTGTTGCCAAGGACAAAGCCCCCGGGGAGGAGCTTGTTGGGCATGCCATGCAGCCCTTTCCAGAGCTTCACCTCATTGCCGTTCATGTCGATGATAAGGGCACCGACTTCCTTTGCCTGGAAGATGGTGTAACCGTTCCAGCATTTTTCGGGATCATAAATGGTGGTACCCGTAGGATAAACGCTCGGATATGTCATCTCTGTTGCCTCCTCTTCCTTTTTGTCCGCTCCAGAAACCTGATTTGATTTTTGAATTGATAAAAAATTTAAGAGATTGGTCCCTTATACCGCTAACGCATCCTCAGGATCTCTTCATGCCTCTTTTGTGATAAAGTTGAGCTGAAATTTTCTCTGCTGCCTCCTTTAGTACAGGAACAATGGCTGAGGCACCTTCCCACGTAATTGCATGGGAGAGTCCAGCTGCCACAACCGCGGCCACAGGTTTTCCCTCATGGTTAAAGATGGGTGCACCTACAGCGTTGATACCGATGTTTACTTCCTCGTTATCAATGGCAAACCCCTGTCTCCGGATTTCTTGCAGCTGATCAAGAAGTACACTTGGGACTGTAATGGTGTTCGGGGTTAACCGTCTCATCTTTTCTTTGAGAAACTGTTCCTTCATTTCAGGGGGGGAAAAAGCCAGGATGGCCTTGGCACCGGCTGCTGCGTGGACGGGACGCCTCTCCCCCACGGTGCCCTTGATGCGTATCGGTCCGGGCCCCTCGGCAATGTATGCTATGACGGCACTCCTCCCTGAGACCACTTCCAGAACCACAGTCTCTTTGAGTGCGTCACGAAGCGCATCGATGTATGGCTTTGCCAGGAGCACCATATCACTGTTGATGGACTGGTTGACGGCCAATCCCAGAGTGATGACCGATTGACCCAATCTGAATTTCTTGGTCTGAGTGTCCTGCTGGAGCAGGCCGTAGTTGTTCAGTGTGTGGAGGATTCTGGAGACCGTTGCTTTGTGAAACCCCAGTTTCTGGGCAATCTCAACCGTCCCCATTTCTTGATTGTATGGTGTGAAGGAGAGTAGGATTTCTAAGGCCTTTTCTGTAGAATTGGCCTTTTTCGAAGACTGTCTCATATTATGAAACCTTAGTCTTGCATTATAATAGCCCTACCTATATTCAGTTTCCTAAGTCCTGTCAATATCATTTTATCACCGCATTTCTAAAATCACTTTTCTGTTGACATACAAAGCCTTTTGGAAAAGATATCTCAAATAAGCCATTCTAAAGCTGACTTTCGCAAGCAGGTGTGAAGTGTTGTATTCTCCCGCAAATCATTTTCTATGATGGAGGCAAGGAGATGAACTGGGAAGTGAAGTATTATCCGGAGTACTGGGTTGGGAAAAAGCTGGCCTATCCCCATGTGCCAAAAGAATCACCCAAATTTGCCAGGAGCATGGTGGTGGGCAACCTCATTTTCGTTTCTGGCTGTACGGGCCAGGATACCATAGACGGTGAGCCCACGGCGGAGACATTTGAAGACCAGATGAAAATGGCGCTTCACAAAGTCAAGATGGCCATGGAAGAGGCGGGAAGCTCCATGGAAAATATCGTCAAGACCGTCATGCTGATCAAAAGTCGGGATGATTATCCAAAGATGCGTAAGACAGAAGTGGAGTATTACATGGAGCATGCACCCAATCTTGTGGAAGACCCGCCAGCCAGCACCTTCATGGTTCCGGCCTCCCTCGCAAGGCCTGAATTCCTGATAGAGGTGGATGTGATCGGGGTCATTGACAGGGATGAACCAGAATGGAATGTGAAACATTATGCAGAACACTGGGGTGGCAAGAAGTTGGCCTACCCTCATGTCCCTAAAGAACACCCCAAGTTCGCCCGAACTCAGGTTGTGGGTGACTTGGTCATGGTCTCAGGCTGTGAAGCTCTGGACCATGATACTTTGAAGGTGGAAACGGATGATTTCAAAGAACAGACGAGAATTTGTCTTGAAAAGATGAAAGTGGGCATGGAAGAAACCGGTGGGTCCCTGAATAACCTGGTCAAGACCTATGTTTTGCTGAAAGACATAAAGGACTACTCTCTGTATCGTGAGGTGGAACAGGTGTTTTTCAAGGAACAGGCCCCGGATTTAGCAAATAACCCACCAGCAAGCACAGTCATTAATGTGACCAGTCTGGCACTTCCTGAGTTTCTCGTAGAGCTGGAGGCCTTTGGCGTTATTGACAAGGACAAGCCCGATTGGGCAACCAAATACAACCCAGGTAGCGAAGAAGCCTCCAGCAGTGCTTCAGCAGGCGACCTGCTCTTCCTGTCTGGTTGTGACGGGTCTGACCCTAAAACCGGTAAAATAGAAACGGGCGTCATTGAAGAGCAGATCAATATAGCCCTCGATAAGGTCAGAGCCGCCATGCAAGGGGCCGGAAGTTCAATGGAGAAGATGGTTAAGACCTTCATGCTCCTGAAGCACCTGGAGGACTATCCCAAGATGCGCAAGACAGAGGTGGAATATTATGAGAAGCATGCGCCGCACCTGGTGGATAACCCCCCGGTCAGCACTTTTATGCAACTAACCGGTATGACAAACCCGGAGGCCCTGTTTGAGATAGACGTCACCGCCGTTCTCTAGGCTGAAAGGAAAGGTCACTATGATGCCAATAAGTGGTTGCCTTACTACAAAGATCTACTGCCGGCCCGATTGTTCCGCAGGACGGCGCACCAAGCCAGAGAATAAAATATATTTCCCCTCAAAAGAGGAAGCCAGAGCAAACGGTTACAGGGCATGCAAGATATGTAAACCTGATGAGGAACACAAAATGCCAGAGATTTTCTTTTTAACCCGCTATCATAGTCCCCTGGGAACCTACGTCCTTGGTAGCTCCAAAAAGGGAGTCGTCTGCGTCAAAACTGAGGACCGATCAAAGGCCTATCTTTCTCGCTGGGAACGGGAGGGAATTGAGCTAGAAGAGGGGGCAGAACAGAATGATAGAATCATAAGCCAACTGGATGCATACTTCGCAGGGATACTCCGTGAGTTTACAATCCCTCTGGATTTACGAGGCACGTCCTTTCAAGGCCAGGTTTGGAAACTTTTATGCGGCATCCCTTGGGGAGAGACCCGCTCCTACGCTCAGATAGCCAAAGGGCTAGGCCGTCCCAGGGCTGCACGGGCGGTGGGTCGTGCCGTGGGAACTAACCCCGTCTCCATTGTAGTCCCTTGCCATCGGGTTATCGGATCAAATGGGTCGCTCACAGGCTATGGCGGCGGATTGGACAGGAAGACAGCCCTCCTGAAACTTGAAGGAAGATAATGGGGTCAAATCTTTATTCTTGACAAATCCAGCGAACCGAAACCGTTTGTCAAGAATAAAGATTTGACCCCATTTCTACTTAAAGGAAGAATCGGAGACTCCTACTCAACGGGTTGGGGGTTGTAGGAGGAAGCTTCATGAAAAGAAAGGTACGAGGACTGAAGCGTCGGGATATTCAACTGGATTTCAGTCTTTACCGTGTTGAGGTACCCATTCGAGGGCTCTCCCAGATGGCCTTAAGCGTGGTGGATCTCTGGCCCGAGGGGGCGGAGAAGACCATTATGCTCGTGCATGGTTACGCGGGGTGCGCTGAGACGTGGGAATACCAGATCAACCACTTTGCCCATGGGTACCGTGTCATCGCCCCTGACCTGCGGGGACACGGGCAGAGCGACGCCCCTTTTACCGAATATAT
>JASFIT010000353.1:0-5158 GCA_050122535.1 Desulfobacteraceae bacterium
TTTTTGCCTTTTCAAATCCCGGTGTATCCGCCTCCACGAGGTAGAGGTCGAGGGCCTGGTAAGGGTTTTCCTCAGAGGGATCTCTTGCCGCCAGGACCAACAGATCACAAAGGATACCATTGCTTATGAAGGTCTTCTGGCCGTTGATGACCACATGTTCTCCCTCGTCCACGGCGATGGTACCCATTGATGCTAAATCGCTACCCGCGTTGGGTTCGGTCATGGCAAGGGCCGTAACGATATCTCCTGATATACAGCCTGGCAGATATCTTTTCTTCAGTTCCTCAGATCCAAAGGAACTGATGTAGGGAACAACAATATCGCTGTGCAAGGGCGCAGCCAGGCCAGTGTGATGGGTCCTGGCCAACTCCTCTGTCACAATGACAGAATAGAGAAAGTCCGCCTCAGCCCCTCCATATTCATGGGGTAGGTCCATGCACAAAAAGCCATGCTCTCCCATCTTCTTCCAGATAGACCTGGGGACGATTCCCTCTTCCTCCCACGCATCCACATGGGGCGTTACTTCCTTTTCCAGGAAACGGCGAAGTGCCCCTCTAAATTCTTTATGTTTTTCCGTATACTTTATGATCTCCATATCTTATCCCCTGTGAAGCATAGGACGATGGCTTTCGGCAAGATGATGAAAAAGACCTTCTTCTCATGACTTATGTCATTCCCGCGGAAGCGGGAATCCAGCATCTTTGATATGTTCTGGATTCCCGCCAGAGCTTATCCACGCTAACAAGCGGCACACTTTACTCATTCATCATCAATAATGAAGCACTCCTTGCTGTGCAGGACCCATTTGCCACTTTACCCCTTTTCGTGTTTTCGTACTTTCGTGTTTTCGTGATTTCTTGATCATTCAACTTTAGCCACTCTAGTTCACTTTAGGCACTTGTATCCCTTTTCCCTATTATCTCTTCAGCTAGCAAGCTTCTTTGCATCTTCCCTGGCTCAAGAAAAAGGTCGAGGACCTTTGCATCCCTGAACAAATGCTCAATATGGCTCTCTGTCATATAACCCAATCCTCCATAGATCTGGAGGGCATCATAGGTAACTGTATATGCCGTCCTCGATGCAACTGATTTTGCCATGAGACTGGAACGGTAATCAGGTCTCCCGCGATCAAATGACCATGCAGCCTTGTAAGTGACAAGTCTGGCCAGTTCCACTTCCATATACATATCTGCCAGTTTGTTTCTGATCGCGTCGAAGTTCACAATCGTTTTTCCGAACTGTTCCCTTTTCTTGCCATAGTCTAAAGCCCTATCAAGGCCTCCTTGAGCGATACCCACGCCCATGGCACCTGCTTCGATCCTCATCTCATCGAGAATTTCTTTCAACTGCAAGGACCCTTTGTCTTCCTGGCCAATTCTGTTTTCCTTAGGGGCTTTAACGTGGTGGAAAGAGACCTGGTCCATCGGAACCATCCTCATCCCCATCCTTTTGCCCATGCTAACCGCTTCCACATTATCCGCCTTTGCATCCAGCAGAATAACAGACTGGGCATAGGGATCATCCGACTTGCTCTGGCAGATAACAATCATGAAAGTCGCTAATCTCCCGAGTGTCACAAACGTCTTCTTTCCCTCGATGGTATATCCATCTTGGTTCAACGTTACGGTTGTTGACAAGGGTGCGAGGGAATAGCCTTCCTCCAAAGCCGCCATCGTAACCAGGCCTTCACCTTCCGCTATGGCAGGAAGAACTTTTCCCTTCTGATTCTCGTCTCCATGCCTGAGGATCATTTCAGAGCCGAAATCTGAGAGGGCCAAAGCCATGCCTATCCCCGAATCCTGTCTGCAAAACGCCTCTGTAATCAAGGCATTTTCTAAAAGGCCAAATCCCGGTCCACCATATTCTTCAGGGAAGTGTATCCCCACAAACCCCAACTCGCAGGCCTTTTTCCAGAGGGTTGATGGGAATTCCTGCTTCTCATCGTATTCGAGAGCCGCGTCTGGATCGAATTCACCTTTAGCGAACTCTTCAGCCGCCTTTTGAATATCTATCTGCTCCGTTGTCAAACTGAAATCCATTTAGTTTCCCTTATTACTATTTCACATAATCCATTAGGGAGTTGTCATTGCGAGGCATCCTGCCAAGCTTGCGCCCGCGAAGGCGGGTGGCGGGATGACGAAGCCGTTCGGCCTTGCGCTCACGGCCGAGAGGCAATCTCATGGGATTGCCGTCATGCCTCCCCACTACAATTTAACCCCACTATCATCCAAATCTACCGAATAGTGCTTTCCTTCGGAATCGTAGAACACCATTTGTTTAGCCGCATTCCATTGTTTCTCATCCATGGTGCAATAAAACGCGATTGTCTCCCCTGGCGGGATGCGTTGCTCGCCGTGGGGCATCAGCGTCTCGATGCGCCGTGATTCCTGCTCCGTCTTCAGATCAAAGTAACTGGGAACGGCTACCGTGCCATCGCTTCGGTTTGTTACGAGGATCTCCAAGTTCTGGTCAAAAGCCCGGATATTGCAGCATGACTTGAATTCAAAGATGGCTTCGGTGGGCGTATTCATGATGGGGCGAATTTCAAGCATAAGATTCTGCCTCCATTAAAGGAGATACCCCTTCGTCACTCCCGCGAATGAGGCCGTGTCGCAATCCGTCATCCCGGCCAAGTCCCGCGGCCTGTCCGGCGAAGCTTCAGCGAAGACGGAAGCGGGATGCGAGCCGGGATCCAGAATGATTTGATTTTCTGCTGGCTTCCTGGATTCCCCTTCGGCTTCGCTCAGGGTGGTGAGCCTGTCGAACCACGGGTCTCGCCCACCCCCGTATCGAGCACGGGACAGGCTTGTAGGCTCGCCCGGAATGACAGTTCTGTCCAATTGCTTCACAGTCTCGAATGCGGGAATCCGGTGAGGGTCGCCACTGGATTCCTTCTCCTCTAATCCTTATATCTCCCAATGATAGCGATGCTACATATGTTCATGAAGGGGACGCCACCCAGATTCTGGGTTAGACCATGCCTTGGATTCTCGATTTGCCTCTCCCCTGCCCTCCCGAGCAACTGCAGATACATTTCATAGAGCATGCGCAATCCAGAGGCACCGATGGGATGACCAAAACACTTCAGCCCGCCGTCTACTTGGCATGGGACCTTCCCGTCGCGGTTGTAGAACCCGTCCAGGACATCCCGCCAGGCATTCCCGCGTTCAGAAATATGCATATCCTCATAGGTGACAAGTTCGGTGATGGAGAAGCAGTCGTGGAGCTCCATCATGCTAATCTCTTCTCGTGGATTCGTAATACCGGCTTCTTTGTATGCCATGGTACTGCAACGGTTCGTGGTCATAAAGTAGGTGCCGTCCCACTCGTTATAGGCCATTTCCTCGCCGTTGCTTAGCGACAACTGGAGGGCCTTAGCCGTGACAGGATTCTTTATCCCCATCTCTCTCGCCTTCTCCACCGTTGTCACGATGGCGCAGGCAGCCCCATCACTTACGCCGCAGCAGTCGAAGAGTCCCAGAGGATGAGCGACGATGGGTGCGGCCATGACCTGGTCAATGCTTACCGGCTTTCGGAGATGGGCCTTTGGATTTAGGGCACCGTTTTCGTGGCTTTTGACCGAGACCTGAGCCATGCCTCTCTTGAGATCCTGATCCGGAATCCGGTGCTTGGCCGCGTAGGCCGTGGCCAACTGAGCAAAGGCTCCAGGTGCTGTCGCATTGGGCCACCACAGCCAGCTCAGAGATCCCCAGTTTGAGCCTGGATTGGGAAGCCCCCCGTAGCCCGTATCCTTCAGTTTTTCCACGCCCATGGCCAGACAAATGTCGTAGGCGCCTGAAGCCACTGCATAGACCGCACCACGAAAGGATTCGGTCCCGCTGGCGCAAAAGTTCTCAGTCCTCGTGACCGGAATAAGAGGAAGCCGCAGGGTCGTCGAAAGAGGCAGTCCACTTTTACCCACATTTACTTCATCGATGCAGGTTCCCAGCCAGGCCGCCTGAATCTCTTTTCTGTCGATCCCTGCATCTTCTATGCATTCTGTGAAGGCCTCCACCATCAATTCTTCCCCGCCCACGTCCCATCGCTCACCGAAGCGTGTGCAACCCATCCCAATAATTGCCACCTTATCCTTAATTCCCGTCGCCATCGTTGTCCCTCCTAAGAAAGCCTTCTTTTATAACCAGCGTCAAAAATCTCCCTGCAGCCTATGCACGGAGTATGGGAGCCTCGGAACGAAAGAAAAGGTCTCCATGCTCCATCTACTCCCAATGCTTAGAATTTGAACAGTTTTTCAATCAGTTGAGATTTCATGAGGTCTCCTTCAATCTTCAACTTCCCTGACGTGAAGGCCTGCATGGCGTTCACGGTGCCTTCTATGAGGCCCACAAAATCTCCATCAGACATGAGAATGGTGGTCGTGGGGCTCCCATGAACGCCCTCATGCACCTCGCAGGCACCATCTTTCACGGTCGCATTCCAGTCCCCTCCATCTGGACCCGAGATCTTGAACTGAAACACCACATCCACACCCGCCGCTTGGTCCGCCTGAAAGGCCTCGGGCAAACGATCAAAAATGGTCTTGACCGTAAGGCCCTCAGCCGCTGCAGGTGCCTCCGCCTTTGGACTAAAGGCATCCATTATGGGACCAAATGCCACCGTTGCATTGTAGTACTCTTGGGCACCGCTCAACGCATGGATGGCATCCCAGTTTCTGTGGATCTCCTCCACAGTGGGGGCCGCCTTTCCATCACCAACAACAGCTCCCGGTCCCGACACAACCGCCGCACGATTGAAGTATCCCATCCCAGCATTAAGGATCATTCCCGTCTCTCCGCATTCCTTTGAACACAAATAGAGGACCAGCGGTGCCACAAACTCCGGTTGCAACTTCTCAAACAGATCCGGTGGCATAACGTCCTCCGTCAGCCTCGTGCCTGCAATCGGGGATATCGTGTTCACCTTGATGTCATACTTCTCCCCCTCCAGCTTCAATGTGTTCATCAACCCCACCAGACCCATCTTGGCCGCCGAGTAGTTGGTCTGACCAAAATTGCCAAACAGACCCGCCGCCGATGTGGTAAGGACTATGCGACCATAACCCTCCTCACGCATCTTCAAAAATGCAGGCCGAGTCACGTTATACGCACCAAAAAGATGCACAGCGAGAACCTGCTCCCAGTCCTCAGGCGACATCTTC
>JASFIT010000354.1:0-5137 GCA_050122535.1 Desulfobacteraceae bacterium
TCTACGGAAAGGCCAGGATCCATGAAATAGACACTAGCCGTATTATGAAAGAGCTGGACCAGAATAGAATCGTGGCAGTAGCCGGGTTCCAGGGGCTGGATGACGAAGGGAACATAACCACTTTAGGTCGGGGCGGCTCTGATACCACAGCCGTTGCCCTGGCTGCCGCCCTGAAGGCGGATGTGTGTGAAATCTTCACCGATGTGGACGGCGTCTATACAACGGATCCTAACATCTGCCCCAAGGCCAAAAAGATGCAATTCATCTCCTACGAGGAGATGTTAGAGATGGCCAGCATGGGTGCCAAGGTCTTGGAGATCAGATCCGTTGAATTCGCCAAAAAGTTTGATGTGCCGATCCACGTAAGATCAACATTTACAAAGGAGAAGGGAACCATGGTAGTGGGAGAGACAAAGGATATGGAAAAGGTGGTGGTCTCTGGCGTCGCCTACAATAAGAACGAAGCCAGAATCACCATAAGAAGAGTTCCTGACAGGCCCGGAATCGCCGCACAAATATTTGGACCCATCTCTAAATCTGGTGTTGTGGTAGACATGATCATTCAGAATACCAGCGAGGACGGCATAACAGATCTGACCTTTACAGTCCCCAAACCCGATTTCTACAAGACCATGAAGTTGGTCAGCGATGTGGCCAAAGAGATAGGCGCAGAGAAGGTCCTTGGCGATGAGGATATCGCCAAGGTCTCCATCGTGGGCGTGGGGATGAGGATCCATGCAGGCGTTGCCCTAAAGATGTTTGAAACCCTGGCCAACGAGAATATCAACATTATCATGATAAGTACCTCTGAAATAAAGGTATCTTGCGTCATAGAGGAAAAATATACAGAATTGGCAGTTCGGGTTTTACATAAGGTCTTTGGTCTGGATAGTGACGAATCCTAGGGCCAAGCATGGGACAACCGGGTACCTACTCCTGCTCCTCACTCTCTTAGTCCCCCATTTCCTGAAACCTGCCCTTACTCCTTCAATGCGGTCAGGATCTGCTAGTGAGGGGCAACTATTCATTCAGGTTGAAGGAGACGTAAACTCCCCTGCCGTTTACGCGTTCAACAGTCCACCCAATCTGGTACAGCTGATAAACAGAGCGGGGGGACTATGTTCTGACGGAATTCTACGGGAGAAGTTTAAAGATCTTTCCTTTTCCTCGGGCATGAAGGTGACAGTCCGGTTCCGGGAAGAAGAATCCCTTCTCCATCAAAGTAAAGCTCTGCGCCCTGAAGCCTCTTGCCGTGGCTTAGCCTCTGGTAGAGCCTGGGTGGCCAAGGCGCGTGAAATGTCCGCCTTTTATAAAACCACCCTCGGCATACCTATCTATCTGAATAGTGAGTCGGAAATGGGACTAACAGCAATTCCCGGAATCGGTCTGGGGCTGGCAAAAGCCATTGTGGAAGAGAGGACCAAACGAGGAGGCTTCAAAAGCCTTGATGAACTACTTTCTGTCAATGGGATTGGTGAAAAGTTATACAGGAAAGTAACACCTTATTTGACGACAAAGGAAAGATACAGGAAAGAGTTCCATCCCCCACACCCCACCTCACAAATGTGATGGCTCCTTTGACTCAATTCACACCATAATAGGATCCCAAAAATAACGGGAAAATATCCCTCGGCATAGCCGGGGGCTTTGCGCAATAGGTCAAATCGAAAGGGTGGCACTCCGTTTGCGGGTGATCAATCAAACATTATTCTTATCAATGAGAATCTCGAAAGGCCCTCCCCCTTGACGGGGGAGGGTCGGGCCTGCCCGCCATCGCGAGCCGCTCAGGCGAGGCGGGCGGGGTGGGGGTGAGAAATGAATTCAGTGCCTTTTGCGCTGATTTCTGATATGATTTTGTTATAAATCATATGTGTACAGGATTAAATGAAGATCAAATGCGCTGGTAAGTCCCATATCGGGATGAAACGAAAGATTAATGAGGACAGCTACCTTATTGCCCCAGATTTGGGGTTGTATGTGATCGCCGATGGCATGGGTGGCCATAGGGCGGGAGATGTGGCCAGCCGACTCGCCGTGGATACCATGGCAGACTACTGGCGAAAAGTGAAAAGTAATGAGAAGCCGTCATATTTAAAACCCATAAAAAAGGAGGTTTCTGAAGGCGCGAAACATCTCATCAACTCCATTTTTTTCGCCAACGCCATTATCCATGAGGCCCAGAAGAAACCTCAGTATCACAGGATGGGCACAACAGTAGCTGCTTTGCTCGTGGAAAAGGATTGCGTATGGTCGGCCAATGTGGGTGACACACTCGTCTATCTCTTTGACAATGGCCGTCTGGTCCAAATCTCTGAAGAGCATTCCCTTGAGGCAGAGCAAAAAAGTCTGGGGCTGATCAATACGGATACCTCTACAAATCCTTTAATGAAGCACATGCTGACGAGGGTTCTCGGTCTGAGCGAGAGTGTGGATGTTTTCATTTCCCCTATTAGACCCGATGTGGGAGATACGATCTTGATGTGCTCTGATGGCCTCACAAACTACGTCTCTGAACAATCCATCCAAGCCGTTCTTGACGACTTCTCCATTTCTCTTGACCGAAAGGTGGATATATTGATTGACGAAGCCAATCATGGGGGCGGAGGCGACAACGTCTCGGTGATCTTGCTTGAGGTTTTACAAAAAGGCAAATGGGCAAAGTTTAAGAAAAAGCTCAAGTTATAAAATCGCAAGGAAATCCCTGAGCAATCCAGTCAAGCCGCGAGAAAAGGGGCGTGGCCTCACACAGGCACAACCCACTTTCCTTACCAAGCCGTATAGTGAACACTGACTTCACCACCAAAGCTTGTTTATACTATCCCGCCTTGTGGAATTGGTTTTGAAAATGACTAACGAGACTGTCGAAAAACCGGCCTCTTAGAGGCTGATGGAAAAGGTCCAGATGCAAGGCTTCCGAAATCCCGAGGAACGAGGCGTACAAAGAAGTACGCCGCAGTGACGAGGGATGAGGGTAACGCAGCCCTTCGACTCCGCTCAGGGCCGTGAGCCTGCCGAACGGCAGATGGGCGTTTTCCGACAGCCTCAACGGGCAACCTTATTTCGCTTATGAATATCCTGGGAATAGATACCTCCTGTGACGACACCTCGGCCGCTGTGGTCGTTGATGGGCATCAGGTCCTGTCCAATGCTGTCAACTCACAGATTAAGCTGCATCACCCTTATGGGGGTGTGGTCCCTGAACTCGCCTCAAGAGAACACGTCAGAAATATTGTCCCTGTGGTCAATGAGGCCCTCTCCACCGCCAAACTGGAAGGCAAAGATCTGGATGGCATTGCAGTAACCATTGGACCGGGTCTTATAGGTTCCCTTTTGGTGGGGCTTTATTATGCCCAGGGCCTAGCCTACGTGAACCAGATTCCTTTGGTGGGTGTGAACCACCTAGAAGGGCATATACTTTCCATATTTCTGGAGGATAAGATTCCTCCATTTCCCTTTGTAGCCCTTACCGTTTCAGGAGGACATACCAGCATCTATCATGTGAAACGATTTGGTGAGTATACACTGATGGGACAGACCTTGGACGACGCGGCCGGCGAGGCCTTTGACAAGGTGGCCAAAATACTTGGTCTCGGTTATCCAGGCGGCGTTGTCATTGAGAAATTGGCTCAATCGGGCGAGAATGACAAGATCGATTTTCCAAGGGCATACATGTCCCCAGACTCCCTTGATTTCAGTTTCAGCGGTATTAAGACCTCTGTAGCCCTTTACGTTAAGAACTGGCGAGAGAGTGAAGGAAACAAGACCCATGTAAAAAAAGCCGATATCGCTGCCTCGTTTCAGGAAGCTGTTGTGGACGTCCTCGTCCGCAAGGTTATGAAAGCCCAAGAAAAGGCTGGTGTGATTTCGGTGGTGCTGGCAGGTGGCGTTGCCTGCAACCAAGCCCTGCGTAAACGATTGATAGAGACTGCCTCGGAGGTGGATATAGAGGTCTATTATCCTCGCCCGGAATATTGCACTGACAATGGCGCCATGATCGCTGTGGCAGGATACCATCGTATTCTTCATGGTGAACGGGCTGGTCTAGAAACAGATGTGAGATCCAGATTCCCCATCAAGGACCTTGCGCCATTCACACCATAAGGGAATAAAGTTCTGTCCGTACCCGACCAATATGCGGACTAATGTAGTGTTTACTCCTTCCCTCCGTTCCATTCTTGCATAGTATTTAAGGGCTGTGTATCATGCGGCGGCAGCGTCTGTGTCAGCGACCAAAGACTTGTAAATTATGGAGAGGACGTGAGATTCAGCAGGCAAGTACGATATTTCTACCTTCGATTTTTTCGACTACGTGGGGAGCCACACGAACTCGCCTTGGGAATCGCATTTGGCATATTTGCAGGCATGATGCCTATTATGCCCTTTCAAATAGCCTTGGCAGTAACTCTGGCGCTGCTTTTCAAAGGAAGTAAAATTACAGCGGCCCTGGGCACCTGGGTATCCAATCCTCTGAACTGGTATTTTCTCTATTACTACTCCTACAAGATAGGGGCCTCCATATTAGGGATGCCTGGAAAAAGTAAGATTTTTTCTTCTGTGATGGCCTCCATTCGTCAGGGAGAAGAAGCCATCGTCATCATAGCAAAGATAGGTGGTGCTGGAGGGTCCATGGCTGCCGCATTTGTCCTGGGTGGCTTTATCATGGGATTTATCGCTGCCATACCATCTTATTTCATCTTTTTGAGGCTTTTCCGATTTATTCGGCAGTGGCGTCAGGAAAGGAGAGAAGGCAAGGTTTGGCAGAGAAAAAGCGGATAAGAAGAGGAGACGGGTTCCAGCCAAAGAAGGGGCTGGGCCAGCATTTTCTCAGGGACACAGGAATTGTCCATAAAATCATCAATAAGGCCAGACTGGATCCCTCTGACCATGTTCTGGAAATTGGATCTGGCTTAGGAGCCCTTACCATTCCTCTGGCAGCGTTAGTTCATCATGTTGTGGGTGTGGAAAAGGATCCGCGACTTGCGGAGATGCTCAAAAAGAGACTGGGCCAGGATGACATCAGCAACGTACGTCTCATTAATGAAGATATCCTCAAACTGGAGTTGGAGGGCATACCAGGACTCCCCGGAAAAAAGATGAAGGTCATTGGTAATCTTCCCTACAATATCTCTACACCTTT
>JASFIT010000355.1:0-5128 GCA_050122535.1 Desulfobacteraceae bacterium
GATGTATTATGGAATTTAGGTACATGGAAGGTTTTGGCAAGCAACCTGCAATTTCTTGACCCACAAAAAAGTGAAGATTAATTTGGGTAGTCTTCAGTTCGGCTTTTTGATAGATTACGAAAAGAAATCAACAGGCCAGGTCCAGACGGAAAATGCCTTGCAGTTTATCTCTACCTGCTCATAATAATGGCAATGGAAATACGCGGCAAAACCGTAGAATGAGGTTTAAATGAGGAGTTCTATACGACGAAATACCAGGATATCCCATTTATCCTGCAAACATGTAGGATTGTATTCCCACATGTCGGCAGTCTACTATTAGATCGACTAACAAAGATAATTGGAGAGTAACAATGACAAAAAATATTCATTTTAAATATTTATTTATCGTATTATGCATCTTGTTTTTCCCGCTTTCATCATATGCTGCTGAGAAAACTATTGGGTTATCGAAAGGCCAGATTCTTTATGTACCCGCCTATTCGCACATTTACAGTGGTGATAGAGAAAGACCTTTCCTATTGACGGTGACATTGAGCATCAGAAACGTTGATACCAAGCATCAAATCAAGATCACCTTGGTCGATTATTACGAAACACAAGGGAAACTATTAAAAAAACTAATAGATAAACCAAAAACATTAAAACCATTAGAGTCTTTACGTTATGTGATACCAGAGAGAGACAAAAGTGGGGGATCTGGCGCCAATTTCATAGTTGAATGGCAATCCGATAAATTTGTTAACCCACCCATTGTTGAATCAATAATGATTAGTACGAAATCGAAACAAGGGATTTCTTTTACCTCTCGTGGTAAAGAAATTTATCCTTCTGAATAAAAATGAAATGAGTGTCTAACAAGGCTTTTGCAGCGGAGCGATAAAAACCTCGCCCGCTGAAACGCAACGTTACGATTTCTTCTGCTAACCTATCGTTTTTGGCGTTACTCAAAATTAAAGATTTCGATAAGTAATCTGCAAAATCCACCGATTGAAGTGTACTGCTATACTTGTTGAGTTATGAAAGGCCGAAAAACTTACGACTACCAGATGTAACCTTCAATGAATCCTGATTCAGTCAGATTCTACGTTTTGGCAAGTAACCTTCCCTTCTGAGGTTCAGGAAGCCACCACAATATGTAGTGCTCGGGCTCCGGTCACTTCGAGCTCGCCCGCGCCGGAGGAGTGCCTAGTCCGTCCTGTGCCAGCGCTTCATTAAAACGTCGCGAAAGTTATGAGGCTGATTTTGAGAACCAGGAATAGCCGGACATGGAGATCACTGCGTACGACTAATGCCGAAACGTTTCATTTTGCGACGCAGCGTGTTCTTATCGATACCCAGCTCCCGGGCTGTGGCCACCTTTTTCCATTGATTTCTCTGAAGGGCCTGCTCGATGGCGTGTTTTTCGGTCTCTTTAAGGGTCAAACCCGTGGGGACAATGAGCGCCCCATTTTTTGGAATGATCCTTTCAGGCAAATGCTGTAATTGGATCAGCTCCCCACGACACAGGACAAAGGCATGCTCTATGGCATTTTCAAGCTCCCGGACATTTCCGGGCCAGTCATAAAGCATCAGGACCGCCATGGCCTCCTGTGTCATGCCCAAGATCTTGCGACCGCTCAGGTGATTAAAACGTTCCACGAAGTGTTCCACCAGGAGAGGGATGTCCTCTTTTCGCTCTGAGAGGGTGGGTAGGGACAATTTAATGATGTCTATACGGAAATACAAATCCTCACGGAATGTCCCCTGTCTCACCAATTCCTCCAGGTTTCTATGGGTCGCCGTAATGACCCTGGCATTGGTATTGATTGTCTTTGTCGACCCCAAAGGTTCGTACACTTTGTCTTCCAAAACCCGCAAGAGACGTACCTGGACGGCAGGTGATATGTCACCGATTTCATCTAAAAAGATAGTGCCGTTCTGGGCCAGGGCGAATCTCCCAGGTTTGTCCTTTTTTGCGTCCGTAAATGCGCCGGCCTTGTAACCGAACAGCTCGGACTCGCAAAGGCTGTCGGGCAAAGCGCCGCAGTTGACGGCCAGGAAGGGTCCGTTTTTGTTATGGCTGTTATTATGAATTGCCCTGGCCATGAGTTCTTTTCCTGTTCCGCTCGCCCCTTCAATAAGGACTGTACTTTGGCTTTCCGCAATTTGGGGAAGGATTGAAAAAAGTTCGAGCATTCTGGCGTTTTTACTGACAATGTCCTCGAACGAGTGCTGTTTGAGCAATGCCCTTCGAAGCTTGTGCACTGCAGAGAGATCTCGAAATGTTTCCACCCCGCCCATGATCTTTCCATCCTTGTTCTTCAAGAGCGTTGCACTGGCGCTGATGGGGATGCGCTTTTTATCGGCCCGGACGATATAGATGGGCATGTTGACAACGGGCTTCTTAGTACGAATGGTCTGCTCAACAATGCAGCCCTTGTCACATACATTGGCCTTGAAGATCTGGAAGCATGGATATCCCACTGCTTTTTCCCGGGAGATTCCGGTGATCTCCTCCGCCGCCCTGTTAAAAAACGTAATGCGGAAGTCCAGATCTATCGTGAAGACGCCGTCCGCAATACTCTCTAGGATGGTCCGATCATGCTCATTAGGATGATTGGACTGTTTCATAGCAGCGCCTATCTCTCAAATAAAGTTGCCGGTTTCAAATGGAATCAGGAAATGCTTGCCAGAATGCGGCGTCGCGTTCTGCAAACCTCTAGAGGGAAAAGGATCATATCAGATTTCCTTGAGGTTGGGTATATTTTGTTCCCATTTCTTCCAAAAAAAGGGTGCATAATGTTTCCTTTGTGGGCGTCATTACACTTCACTTATGTGAACGCATACTCAATAAAGTTAATAAACTCAATATCATATCATCATTCAGCATCACTCTAGATTATTTGGCTCGCATATTGCAGATATAGAATAGATCCCTAAATAAATGGTGTCTTTCAAAAAGCGAATGCCACAAGCAAAAAGGGGAATGAGATGAAAAAATCCATCGTGTGCACATTGGTAGTTTTGAGTATGTCAGGCACATTATTTCTTAAGGTGGCCAAGTCACAGGAGATTAAGTCAAAGGATTGCTTTTATCTCAGCAGCCTACATTATACAGCCAAAGGGATGGGATACTGGTATAGCAAGCAGCAAGGGGGGCTGGAACTCCTGACCGGCATTCCCTATGACAAGCTTGGCTGTAAAAAATGCCATGTGCCAGGATGCGACCGGTGCCATAAGGTCGAAAAAACGGAAAAGAAGTGCAAGGTCGCTGTATACTCGACCGGAGCAGCGAAAAACCAGAGCATTTGTCTGAAGTGCCATGGCCGAGAACGGGCCATGATCCGAATCGACCACAAGGCGAATCAGGAGGATGTCCATCTCGCACAGGGCATGGTCTGTGCGGATTGCCATTCTGAAAGAGAGATGCACGGAGACGGGACGGCATATATTTCACTTAAACAACCGGGTGCCATGGATACACAATGCGAAAACTGTCACGATTCCGTGAAGCCAACCGAATCCCACACCGTTCACGACCAAAAACTGGATTGTAAGGCGTGCCATATCCGGCATGTGGTCAGCTGCACCAATTGCCACTTTGATACCCTTGTTGAGAAAGGAAAGAGAAAAGCCATCCCCGTCTCCGGGTGGGTGTTCCTCATGAATTACAAAGGAAAAGTTTCTTCCGGAAGTATGCAGACCTTCGTGACGAATGGAAATAAGACATTCCTGCTCTTTGCCCCTCACATGAGTCATTCCGTGATGAAAGAGGGGCGGAAATGTAATGGCTGCCACTCAACCGAGACTATTAAACAGGCCGGCAAGGGCCAAATAGAATTGACTTGGCTCGAAAACGGCAAAGTAAAGAACCTCAAGGGCGTCATACCGGTTGTAGACGGGGTAGATTACAAGTGCTCCTATCAGGATTTGAAAGATGGGAAATGGGTGCCCATTGCAAATCCGATGAAACCGTTGCGCCAATACGCCGCGTTTGGCGAGCCTTTAACCCGGGAACAGCTTGAAAAGCTCATGAAAAAGCAGGAACCCCCTCTCCCCAAAATGGATCTAAAGTAGCTTCTCCCAAAAGCCCGTCCTTACATACTGTTCTCTTTTAGAAAAACCCCGCCTTCCTGGACGGGGTTTTTGCATGAACATAGAGTCGTGGATACGGGTCACCTTGGGTTATCACAAGGCAAGGGTCGCCATGAAGGCCGTGTGCAGATCCTCTGCCGCTATGGTCTAATCGGCAAAACTGAGATCCATTTTGGTTCAGGCCTCGTGGATCTCGAAACATCGATAGCCCTGGTAGGGGGCGCGCGCGGTAGTGTCAATGCACATGTGACTTATGGTGCCGCAGCGAATACACGTCCTTCATAGAGGCCCATGACCGGGGAGCGATCCCTCAGGTCTGCCGAACCTGCTGCAAGCTATTTATCAATCCGTGAAGGCTGGGATTTGATCCTACGAATCCAAAATTGGCGTTCAAATTTTTCCAGACACTTTTGACTAAATCTGGCATTCTTCAATCCGACTTTTTGATAAACTTCTGCTATACTCGTTGACTTTCCAAAAGCCCAAAAACTCTCAATTATCAGATGTAACCTGCAATGAATTGTGATTCAGTCAGATTCAATGATTTGGCAAGTAGCCTGCAAAATCTTGACCCGCCAAAAAGTGAAGATTAATTTGGGTAAACTATATACCCGAATTGGGGTCTTATATTGTAATTTTGCCACAGTAATGGGCGTAGTTATGTCGCAATAATGTAACAATAAACCGATTCTATTAGGCGACCTAATTCAAAGTTAGCCAAATGGGCTCTGAAGCATTATACTCATAGCTCCACAGTGAATAAAACCAGACAATGAAAGGAGGAAACGTAATGAATGAAGATAGCAAGTGCCCGGTAACGGGCAGAGCTAACAACCCCATTGCCGGCGGTGGCACGTCGAACCGGGACTGGTGGCCGAACCAGTTGAACCTCAAGATTCTTCATCAGCACTCTCACATGAGCAATCCGATGGGCGAGGCGTTCAACTACGCTGAGGAATTCAAGAAACTCGACCTGGAGGCCCTGAAGAAGGACCTCTATGCGCTGATGACCGACTCGCAGGACTGGTGGCCGGCCGATTACGGTCACTAC
>JASFIT010000356.1:0-5100 GCA_050122535.1 Desulfobacteraceae bacterium
GTGGGGTAATTGAGTATAAAGAATGCTTTTCATATTTTTTTAGTCTTATTTATTTACTATGAGAAATAAGTGATTAATTTATAGTAAATTTGTTCAACGGAGGGCACTGCCATGTATTCTGAAACGGTAATGGATCACTTCAAAAAACCCAGGAATGTGGGCGTCATTGATGATGCCGACGGTGTGGGGGAAGTTGGAAACCCCCTTTGCGGCGATATGATGACCATCTACCTCAAGATAGGTGACGAGCGCATCAAAGATATAAAATTCCAGACCTTTGGATGCGGAGCAGCCATCGCGGTCTCCAGCATGCTGACGGAAATGGCCAAAGGCAAGAGCCTTGAAGAGGCGAGGAATATTACCAACAAAGATGTTGCCGCGGCCCTGGAGGGTTTGCCCAAAAACAAGCTCCACTGCTCCAACTTGGGCGCTGATGCCCTGCATATGGCCATCAAAGACTACGAAGATCGAAAAGAGGGAAAGGTCAAGGCAAAGCCTGAGGAAAAGGAAGAGCTTACACCAAGCCACGGTCACGGGGAAGAGGCGTGCTACTGTCCCTACTGTGACACGGAGATTCCTGAGGGCGAGACGGTCTGCAAAAGTTGTCAACTGTCCGTTTAGACTGCGACGCATGCTAAGGCTTTAAAAAAGGAGGGAAAATGCAAGTCATCAATCTGGACCACATTTCCGCAAATCCGCTCTTACCCGAAGTTCAAGAAGCAATGATAGAGGCCATCAAGAGGAATTATGGCAACCCTTCCAGCCAACACAAGATCGGCGACCAGGCTGCTGAGGCCCTGGACAAGGCGCGCAAGCAGGTGGCGAATCTCATTAACTGCGCTGACCCCAAAGAGGTGGTATTTACATCATGCGGTACGGAATCTGTGAATCTCGCTATAAAGGGTGTGGGATTTGGCAACGCGAGCAAAGGCAAACATATTGTCACTTCCAATATTGAGCATAACGCCGTACTCCGTAGTCTTCGTCGTTTGAAGATGATGGATTATCACGTGACCTCTGTTCCAGTGGACGAGTACGGGCGAGTCAATCCAGTCCATGTGACCAAAGCCATCCGGGATGACACCATAATCGTCTCCATCATGCACAGCAACAATGAAATCGGGACCATCCAATCCCTGAAAGAGATCTCACAAATCACCAAACAGAAAAAAGTCCTCTTTCATACGGATGCCGTGGATTCGGTGGGCGTTGTGCCCATTGATGTGCAAGAATTGGGGGTCGACTTGCTCAGTTTTGCATCCAACACCTTTTACGGGCCTACTGGGGTAGGGGGATTATACGTTCGTCAAGGGACCAAGATCTGGCCGCTGCTGGATGGAGGGGTCCAGGAAAACAAGAAACGGGCGGGTGCTGAAAACCTGATTGGCATTATCGGCATGGGGGTTGCTGCGGAGCTCGCTCAGCGGGATATGGATTCGAGGATAAGCCAGGCCAAAAAGCTGAAAGAAATGCTTTTGCAGGAATTGCCCAATTATATTGAGGAATATTACATCAACGGCCATCCAGAACAAAGCCTGCCCAATCTGGTGTCCGTATCTATCAAATACGTGGAGGGGGAAAGCGTTGTCTTGATGCTGGATGAAGAGAATATCGCCGTATCCACCCGGTCGGCTTGTGCTGCAGGGGCGCTACAAGCCTCGCATGTGTTGCTATCCATTGGGCGGGATTTTGCCGATGCCCAGGGCACCATGGTCATTACTTTTGGGGTGGACAATACGGAGGAGGATATCACCAGGTTCTTGACTGTGTTAAAGGATGCGGTGAAAACGCTGCGAGATATTTCGCCCCTCTATAAAAAGGCTGCGGAGGGATAGCTAGATACTAGATACTGGATGCTGGATGCTTGATACTGGATACTGGATGCTAGATGCTGGATTCTGGATCAATACGCAAAATCCATAAATTTTCTACTTGGACTCAGCGCTAAGAAAGCTAGACAGATCATCACACTTTTAAGAGTTCGTCTAATTTGCTCTGCAACGCGGTTTGGGACATGGCTCCCACATGCGTCTCTACTAGCTCTCCATCCTTGAAAAACATGACCGTGGGGATACTCTTTATCCCATATTTGTCTGCCATTTTTGGATTATCATCCGAATCTATCTTAAAGACCTTCACCTTTCCCGCATTATCAGCAGCAAATGCCTCAAGCCCCGGGGCCATGGTGTGACAGGGCCCACACCAGGGTGCCCAAAAATCCACAACCGCAACACCCTCCACGTTTAGGACCTGCTCTTCGAAGTCATAATCGGTTATTTCTATAGGCTTGTTTTCAGACATGGAAAAAAACCTCTGATGAGCTCAGTATCTTCGCTCGGAATCGGGGAATCGGAGAAATGGAGAAGCGGAGTAGAAGAGTAGGAGAGAGATGGATTGAAGACGAAAGAAAGCTTTCCGTATTTCACATCAGATCTCCATAATTACTTAATTCCTAAATCCCTTAATCCCTTAATCCCTTAATCCCTCAATTCCTCAATTCCTCAATTCTTTCTTCTACTTCACATCTTCTAACTTGTATTCCTTTATTTTGGAGATGAGCATGGGACGGCTGATCTCCAGTATCTTGCAAGCCTTTGTACGGTTGCCCCCGGTGAGCTCCAGGGCCTTCTGAATGAGATCGCGCTCCAGACGCTTGGAGGCCTTTTTTATGGACAAGGTGTCTTCTGGTGAAACGGATAGGGGAAGACGTTGATCAGAGGTCACTGAACCGGGCAGGTCAGCCGGTGTGATCCATCTCCCCTTTGCAAGCAATACCGCCCTCTCCATCACATTTTCCAGTTCTCTGATATTTCCGGGCCAGGAATAACCCATAAGGATGGGCATGGCCTCAGAGGAAAGCCCTTCAATGCTCTTCGTCAGCTTCTTATTGAAAATATCAATGAAGTAACCAATCAGGAGAGGTATATCTCCCCGTCTTTCTCTCAGTGGGGGGAGATGAATTTTCATGACGTTTATTCGGTAGAACAGATCCTCTCTAAATCTGTTTTCTTCCACTTCCCAGTACAGATCTTTGGACGTGGCCGCAATGACTCGCACATCGATCTTCTTTGAACCGGTTGATCCTAAAGGCGTGATCTCTTCTTCCTGGAGCACACGGAGGAGTTTCACTTGAAGTGCCAGAGGGAGTTCTCCAATCTCATCCAGAAAAATGGTGCCTCCATTAGCCTCTTCAAAACGACCCAGCTTATCTTTGGTGGCATCGGTAAATGCGCCTTTTTTGTATCCAAACAATTCACTTTCAAGGAGATTCTCCGGGATACCGCCGCAGTTTATGGAAACCATGTGGGCTGAGGACCTGCCTCCATCGGAGTGGATGGCTTTGGCAATCAACTCCTTACCGGTCCCACTCTCTCCTGTAATCAGTACCGTCGTCTTATGGTCGGCCACTTTCTCCACGAGATCAAAAACCTGGGCCATGGCTTCGCTTCTGGCCACAATGTTCCCAAAAGAATACTTCTGCTCGATCTTCTTTATTTTGTCTTGCAGAATGATATTTTCTCGCTTGAGACGTTCCCTTTCCTCAGCCTTTTTCAAAGTCAAAAGGACTTCATCCTGTTTGAAGGGCTTTGAGATGTAGTCGTATGCTCCGATCTTCATGGCCTCCAATGCCGTATCAATAGTTCCATATGCGGACATCATGATGAAGGTCTGATCAGGATACCTCTCCCTGGATTTCTTCAGAAAGGTCATGCCGTCCATGTTGGGCATTCTTAAATCGCAGAGGATAAAATCAAAATCATTCTTTTCCATCAAATCAAGGCCCTCAACGCCATCGGCCACTGTCTCCGCATTGTATCCAGCCTTGTTCAGCATGACCTGAAGCATGTGTCTCATGTTTTTCTCATCATCAACGACGAGGACACGTTTACCAGCCACGATTATTCTCTCTCTTCCTTTCCATAAAGGGGAAGGTTTAAGGTGATTGTGGTGCCTTTTCCCACAGAGCTTTCAGCAGAGATGGTTCCGCCGAGTCCTTCAATGATCCTGTAACTTACGGAGAGTCCCAGGCCTGTACCATCTCCAGGTTCTTTGGTCGTGTAAAAGGGATCCAGGATATGCGTGAGCTCCTCCTCTGCTATACCAGGTCCATTATCTGTGAATCTCAATTCAATGGATCCGTCCGTATTCTGACTTCTTATGGTGAGGGTTTTCTCAGAGCTATCTTCTTCCGCCGGTTCTTTCTCCGAAAGGGCATGAGCCGCGTTCATCAGGATGTTCAGGAAGACCTGCTGCAATTGATCAGGGTCTGCAAAAATTGTATCACTCGATGCCTCCAATACCAAGTCAATCTGAACGCCCTCTACCGTGGGTTGCGGTTTAAGCATGTCCACCGTTGTCTGGATCATGTCATGGACGCGGGTCTCTTCCTGTGCTCCGCTTGAGGGTCGGGAAAAATCGAGAAGCTGTCCAATAATCCGGTTAATCCTTGTTATCTCCGACTCGATTCGATCCAAGAAATCCTCTTTCTCTTTATCTGATATCTCACCTTTCCTGATCAAATCGAAATATCCAAGGATGATGCCTATGGGGTTTCCAATTTCATGGGCTATGCCTGCCGCCAGACGGCCGACAGAGGCAAGCTTCTCTGATCTTATGATTTCATTCTGTGCCTGTTGAAGATCCTTGTTGGCCTGCTCCAGCGAAGAAATATGGTCCTTTAGTTCCCTTTTGTTCTCATCCAAGCGCTTTAGCATATTGCTAAGGGAGCGGGAGAGTTTTGCTATTTCATTCCTCGAGGTTTCGTCTGCCAGTGGCAAGAGCTCTCCTTCCTCGTATTCCTCAGCAATGTCTAGAATATTATGGATCGGCTTCACCACGATTCGAGAAAGAAGGTATATGCCGACCAGAGCAAGTATGATGGTATCCAAAATGATGTAGAGGAGGATCACCTTCTCTGATCTTCTAACGGCCTGGTAAACGGGAGCAAGGGATGCACTTAGGGTAATGCCGCCTATAGTTCGGCCAGTGAAAAGAAGGGGCTCTGAAATTCTGACCTCCTTTTGGCCCAACCAGATGACCCCCCACGTACTTCCGCTGAAATTGACTGTTCCTATTCCGGTTTCCATCGCGTCCCTGGTT
>JASFIT010000357.1:0-5085 GCA_050122535.1 Desulfobacteraceae bacterium
GATATATCGTTACCGGATCTCAAGAGAACGGCGTCGTTGAAGCGGATATTTTTCTGGCGGGTGATGGTTTCTATTTAGAGAAGATCCCGATCAAACCCATTTGGGACCTCAAGGTGCCCAAGAAATATTCCAACGGCTCTTTGCCCATGAGACGATGTGGTGTGCAATTCCGAGATCTCACACACCACCATAGGTCACAGTTAGAATATTTCATCCAAAACCACACATTAAACAGGTTCAAGGATTTCAAAAAAAGGGATCATCTCGCATCGCCACAAAACTTACCCTCAAGTTAATGGCTTCCTCCCCTCCCTTACCCGTCGTAGCCCGCATTTTTTCAATCCCACCACCTATATGAAATGAACCCGTTCAAGTTCTTGCCGAGCGCGATCGGCAACACATGAAAAATAGGTTATTTGGGTCCTGATTGAGTCGCCGGAAAACAGAAAATCGGCATGAATATCATTCAGTTACACTTTCCTGTTTGACATCTTGGCCTCATCTTTATATATTTAAAAAAAGGGGGTTCCACCAATAAACATAGACGCATCTTTGGGGACTTGTCTAACCTGGATAGGGAGGGGCTATCATGCTGCAAACCGTGCGCTTCAAGGGCCTCAATGGGCTTCGAGCAGTGCGTCGTTGGGCCATTCCTTATCTCTATTCCCGCCTTCATGCAAGTGAGTTCCGACCCGTCCTATGTTACCTCTACACCGAGTGGCGCTGTAACATCGACTGCCACTACTGTTTTCAATTCGACAACAAGAAACCAGGTATGGACCTGGAGACGGCCAAGAGCGCGGTGGACTGGCTCAAGTCGGTCGGGTGCCGCGTCATCCCCCTCATGGGCGGAGAGCCACTCTTGCGCAAGGACTTTGTCCTGGAGGTGATCCGTTACGGTGCGGAAAACGGATTCTTCATGTATCTGCCCACTAACGGATATCTGATGGATAAACCCTTCATCGACGAATTGGGCAAGGCGGGCGTGGCTGCCATTAATTTGGCCGTGGACTGCGTGGCGCCCCGAAAGGGCTTGCCAAAGGCCTTGCTCTCCATTGAACCCCAATTCCGATATCTGGTGGAAAGGCAAAAGAAATACGGTTACCTGGTCTTCTTCAACATCAACATCTGCCGGACCAACATCAAAGACGTGAGAATGCTCACAGAGATTGCCCACCAGAACCATATCGGGACGGATTATCACCTCAATGAACGGCCCCACAGCTTCGTCGACTTGGACCACTACAAACATCAGAATGACGGGCTGCATATTACACCAGACAAATTCGATGCAGTGGATACCCTTTTAGATTGGATCATCGAAAGACAGCGAGAGGGTTGGCCCATGGTCAACTCCATCGAACATTTCAAGGCCTTCAAAGAACGTATGCGGGGCGAGATGCGGCCCTGGGACTGCCGCGCCGGTCACAATGGAGCTCTCATTCGACCAGACGGCACCCTTTCCCCCTGCTTTGATCTGATTTCCTACGACAATGACTGGGGTCGTATCTGGGAACCCAAGTTTGATGAAGAAGAACTTCTGGCCTTGAAGGAGAAGTGCCTACCCCATTGTTCCTCCACTTGCTTCTACACCATGGGGCATTATTATCATCTGAGCTATCTCCCGGAATGGATCCGCAAGCATACCCGCGTGGGTTGAGGGGGAGTCAAATGTCCTATCTATAAAAAACAAGCCCTTTGAGTATTGAAGCTTCGTGTCCAAAATCTCCCTTTGAGTCTGTGCGCTAACTCGGGCGTGGAGGTACCCCTGAGCTCGAGGCACCTCAAGAGAATATTTTGAGGTCATTCCCGTCCCGCATCGAGTGCGGGATAGACTCCAGCGGGAATCCAGTGATTCGGCAGTTTTCTGGACTCCCGCTTCCGCGGGAGTGACATCTCTTTTACAACCGGTTATCCTCACAAGTTTGGATACTATCTGAGGCCTGAAGCCGTCGAACGGGCTCTCTCCCCCCTTGGAAAGGGGGAGTTTCTGTTTATCTCAATGGAGGTATGCGTGCTAGAGATGACCTACCAGATTCTGTTCTTAGGATCTCCGTTGCTCCCGGCAGCCATCGCCCATGGATTTTGTGCAAAGTATAATTGGTTAAACGGGCTCAAAAAGCCACTGGATTTTGGCCTGAGGTACAAGGGCAAGAGGATCTTTGGCGATCACAAAACCCTGAGGGCACCTGTGGTATACGTGGTCTTCTGCGCCCTGGCAACACTGTTTCAAGCCTGGCTGCAAAGCAGAGGTTATCTCCCCCAATGGCTCCTATTGGTAGATTATGAGGAATATGGTGTTCTTGTGGGAATTCTACTGGGCCTCGGCATGGCCTTCGGAGAATTGCCCAACAGTTTCCTTAAACGCCAACTGGACGTTGCTCCTGGCAAGAAAAAGGGAGGATTATTGGGAATTGCTTTTTTCCTGCTTGATCAGGTGGATTTGGCCATAGGCATCTGGATATTTCTATTCTTTCTGATACGACCTTCCTTATCCCTCCTGCTTTGGTCTTTTCTTCTCACCCTCGTGCTCCACGTGGCCGTGTCCACCGCGGGTTATCTCCTGGGCATGCGTGAAACAATTGTATAAATTAGCCCCGGACCCGCCCGCCTTCAGCGGAGGTAGGGATAAACCACACGTTTAGAGACTATGTGACAATGCTTGTTTGTCATTGCGAGCCCGTAGGGCGTGGCAATCTGGTGTTGATGAGACTGCTTCGTCATCCCACACTTTAACGGGACTCCTCACAGTGACAGGCTGAGAGAACGAGGCATTAAGTTAGTTCAAGGCGGGGAACAAAGAAGGCCGGGTTCTAACCCGGCCTATTCACTCGTCATGATTCACCGTTTATTTTTTGCAATTAACAGGTTACTTAAGAATTTCCTTTTCCTGAAGTCCCGCCCATAATTGTGGCGGGACGTTATATAAAATCGCGACCCGTCCTCTCCATCCTCCACAGTAGTCTGCTAGGGAGGACAGGCGCATTAGCCTGCTACGGAGGATGGAGGCGATTTTATTAAGCCAGCCACCGCTTCCTCCTGTGGTAATGTTTCACATCGCGGTAGCTTTTCTTTCCGATCTCGGTGAGGCCTAAATAGAACTCCCTCACATCCGCGTTATCCTTAAGGGTTTCCGCATCTCCATCCAGGACCACACGGCCATTCTCCATGACATAGCCATACTCAGCATAGTTTAAGGCCATGGCCGCATTTTGCTCTGCCAGGAGCATACCCACCTTCTCTTCTTCATTGAGGCGTTTGATGATGTTAAATATCTCTTCCACCAGTAACGGGGCCAGACCCATGGAGGGTTCATCCAAAAGCATAATCCTGGGCTTTGCCATGAGGCCTCGTCCGATAGCGCACATCTGCATCTCACCACCGGAAATGTAGCCTGTTTTGGCGTTGCGGCGTTCCTTGAGACGCGGAAAATACCTGTAGACCATGTCCAGGGCCTCTTGGATCCCTTTTTTGTCACGACCCCTGGTATATGCCCCTGTGAGAAGGTCATCCTCCACGGTCAGGTGCTCAAAGGTGTGCCTTCCTTCCATGATCTGGATGACACCCATTTTCACCAGTTGGGGCGCAAAGAGTTTGTCAACGCGCTTTCCGTCAAATTCCACGGTTCCTTTGGTCACCTCGCCTCGCTCGGCCTTTACAAGGTTTGAGATGGCCTTCAGAGTTGTGCTCTTGCCCGCCCCGTTTGCCCCGAGGAGAGAGGCAATCTGTCCTTCATACACATCCAGGGACACCCCTTTCAGGACCAGGATGACGTGCTCGTAGATGACTTCAATGTTATTGACCTTGAGTAAAGGTGTCTGCTCCATAATCATACTCGCTCTTGATCTCCCCCTCCCCTAACCCCTCCTGCCAGGGGAGGGGTAAAGAGGAGGAAAATTTTTCGGGTTACTTACAATCTCTGGGTGTGATCTTTTGTTCTTTGGCATACTTGGCCGCCGATTTTTCGATCTCTCCCCTGATATATTCCCTCATGGGGCTTATAACGTCACCCGTCATCACCCACTTCTCGCCATCCCACTGCTGGATGAAGACCATTCCGCCCCCTTCATGGTCGGTACAGGAGTTGCGCACGGGCTGTATCAGGCCTTCGGCACCGATCTCCTTGATTCTCTCTTCGGTGATATTGAGGTTTTCCATGCCCCAACGGAATTCCTCTCCGGTGAGGACCTTGACCCCGAATTTCTTATGGGCCGTGAGGATCGCCTCGTGGTCCACAATTGCGGCCACGAACCCCCTGGTCCAGTAAACAGAGCCCACTCGCGTGAAGGAAATGTTCCCTTTCATGGCGCCGTAGACCTTGTCAACGACCTCCTTGACGATGGGGAAATCCCGACCGGCCCCGTGGAAGGCGGTGGTACGGTACCCCTTGGCCGCTGGACCGGCCGGCAGTACGTCCTCTTCAGACCCGCACCACCAGACGCCAAGGATCTTCTCTCTGGGGAAACGGAGCCTGGCCGCCTCTTTCAGCGGTATCGTGCAGGAGACACCCCAATTACGGTTGATGACCCAGTCCGCCTTGAAGCGCCTTGCAATATCCATCCACTGGGCCTTCTGGTCAATGCCGGGCCAGGGCACGGGGAAGTGTCGGACCTTGAACCCGAACCTCTTGGACATGGAATCCAATATCGGCTTGGTCTCCTGGCCGTAGGGGATGTCGATATGCAGATTGGCGATCTTCACACCCTTTAGATGTTTTCCGATGTCCGCCTCATTTTTGCCATCCCAGCCCTCTTTCATGGCGATGAACTTGATTTTGGCCGAATTCTGTGACCAGTAATTGGTGGGCGTGGTAAAGACCCAAGGAAAGACCCGGCCGTCCGAGGCATCGGCCCTGCCGTACCCGCCGGAGATGATCGTGATCTTATCCTTGGTGCCCTTTGGGATCAGGGCATAGGTGATGCCCGTGCTCAAGGGATGGACCTTGGCCATTCTGTCCCTGAAGCGGTTGTAACACTCAACGCCCCGCGCGGTGTTATAGGCGGTTTCGCACTCCTCCCACTTGTACATGATCTTTCCATTAATGCCGCCCCTCTCGTTGATGAGCGCCATGAAATCTTCCATGCC
>JASFIT010000358.1:0-5067 GCA_050122535.1 Desulfobacteraceae bacterium
GACAGAGACCATGCGAATTGAGGTGACAACGAGATTTTCACCGGCAAATAGATAGAGGATCTCACCCAACCACCGAACCATAAGGTCAGCCAGGTCCTCACCCGAGACAGAGATTTTCATGGAATGGGTTTTGCTGGGAATTTCAGCTTTGACCATGAGGTGCATGAGTGCTCTTCCAGCACCTTCAAAAAGATCTTTCAGATCGGTTCCGTATACTCTAATGCCCAGATCCGCTGTATGATCCAAAAGGGTATAATCCGGGGCCGTCGTACTCATAACACCATCGTTCAGAAGTTGCTTTGTTCTCGAATCCCATTCTACTTCTGAAAGGTTGGATTGTCAAAACGAACTCTGGGGACAAGTAATACCCGATTGAGCGTTTTTGCTCAATTGGGGTAGGAGGAAAGAGGATAATGGATTGTGTCTTTTGCGGGAATGTGTTCCCTATTGAGGGTAAGGTGAGCAGGCAGGATACCTGTCCCCATTGCGACCGAGATCTTCGCTGCTGTAAGCAATGCAACTTCTACGACCAAGATGCTTACAATGAATGTAAGGAAGTCTCTGCCGAACGCATTCTCGATAAGGAGAGGGCCAATCTGTGTGACTACTATTTGCCCCGGGGCGCTAAAGGGGCAATTGGTAGCCGCAACAGGACTCAAGAGGCCAAAAACGCACTGGAGGCCCTGTTCAAAAAGAAGTGAAGCTCCCCGCGCCGACTCGACTTAAGCATGTCGAAAAGTCTTGTCGAAACCAAGTGGACCTGTTCGCGTCGGGCGGGGATCCAGTTTCAAAGGGGGCGCAGTACAGTTTGCCTCTCTGGTCCTGTCAGCAAGATTGTAAGGCGATACGTTGCGGATGAGTCTGATTTGAGGCATCGGAAAAAATGCATGCCTCTTGGTATCATTCGTGTTAAACTGGAAACCATCAGGAAGAAATGATTTGAGCCCTGGAAAACGAAAGGTGACAGATGACAACTGAGTCCTATTTTGAATCCATAGAGCAAGTGGCGGAGGAATTGGCTGCCGCCCATTATATTGCGGATCGTGCCCTAGCCACCGTTCTCTTCCTTGCCCACCGCCTTCAGAAGCCCGTCTTTCTGGAGGGTGAACCTGGCGTGGGTAAGACAGAGGTGGGGATCGTCATGGCCTCCCTGTTCAATACCCAACTCATACGCCTACAATGCTACGAGGGCCTTGATGCCTCTACAGCCCTCTATGAGTGGAATTATCCCAAGCAGCTTTTACATATCAGACTTGAGGAACAAAAAAAGACAGGAAAAGAAGAGATAGAGCGTCTCATATACGGTGAGGAATTTTTGATCAAACGGCCCCTTCTCGAGGCCATTCTTAGCTCTAATGAAAGGGCGCCCGTTCTATTGATCGATGAGATAGACAGATCCGATGAGGAATTCGAGGCTTTCTTGCTGGAGGTCCTTTCCGATTTTCAAATTACCATTCCTGAAATCGGCACCCTAAAGGCGAACCAGAAGCCTATGGTGGTAGTGACTTCCAACAGAACCCGGGATGTTCACGATGCCCTCAAGAGGCGGTGTCTTTACCACTGGATCGATTATCCCTCCTTTGATAAGGAGTACAGGATCGTGACCACCCGTCTCCCAAAGATCGAAGCAAAGCTTGCCAAACAGGTGACCCACTTTATGCAGCATATAAGGAACCTTGATTTTTTCAAAAAGCCGGGTGTCTCAGAGACCCTTGATTGGGCTTTGGCCTTAATAAATATGCAGAGGAAATACCTGGATGAAGAGGTCGTAAGGGAGACTCTCGGGTGCATCCTCAAATATCAGGACGATATCAAGAGGTTTACTACGGAGATCTGGGCAGACCAGGAAAGACGGGCCGAATATCTTGGAACAGCTTTATAATTATGGATAATCGAAGTCTCACATCCAGAGTGATATCCTTTTCCACCTATCTGAAAGATCGTGGGTTCAAGATCTTTTCGTCCAATATTATGGACTCGCTTAACAGCATCGAAGAGATAGATATCTCAAAAAGAGAGGATTTCTTCCATGTGCTTCGGACCAATCTGGTTACGTCGGACGTGGAATGGGAGTTATTTGAGGGGCTATTTGAGGAATACTGGCAGGGTATTGAGAGCGAGGAAGAGGAAGAGGAGAGTGAAATTCCCCAGGCACAGCTGGAATGTGGAGAAGATGCTGATACAGAGCTCTTGCAGGAAGTGCGACGCGAACAGGATGAGGGCGGGGAAGAAGATGCCTGTAGGGATGAGCCCACTGAACACGCGACTTACAGCCCTGTGGCAAGACTAGAGAGGAAGAACCTTGCCCATTTCCAAAAAGCGGATGTCCAAATCGCCCAGCTCATCCTCAAGAACATGCTGTCTCCTTTCAGGCTCGCAGTTACACGTAGATTCAAGGGATCAAAAAAGCCAGGGGACATGGATTTTCGCCGCATTATGAAAAAGAGCCTCAAACTGGGTGGCATACCCCTGGAGTTGTTTTACAAGAAAAAAAAGAAGAGGCTAAAGCGGTTGGTCATCCTGGTTGATGTAAGCGGTTCGATGGACCGCTACGCCCGTTTCGTGACACCGTTTATCATGGGACTGAAAGGGGTGGGGTCTAAGGCTGAGGTGTTTGTCTTTTCCACATCTCTTACGCCCATTACCCCTTTTGTAAGACGGTTTGACTTGGACAAGGCCCTGGAGCGGATTTCCCAAGAAGTACCCGACTGGTCAGGGGGGACAAGAATCGGTTATTCTCTGCATCAGTTCAATCAAGATTATGCCTTAAGGCTTCTCAACAAGCGGACTGTGGTGGTCATATTAAGTGATGGTTGGGATTTGGGCGGAAAGGAACCTTTGAGAAGAGAAATGGAGATCCTTAGCCAGAAGGCCTATTGCATCATCTGGTTAAATCCCGTGGCAGGGGACATGGAGTACAAGCCGATCTGTCAGGGGATGCAAACAGCACTTCCCTACGTAGACTATTTCCTGCCGGCCGATAGTCTGGAAAGCCTCAAGAAGGTGGGTCGTACTTTGTCTCGCGTGATGGCCCACTAGATTCGCTTCAGGAAACGGCCCTTTTCCACAATCTCTGTGTCGATCTGCGGGATTCCTTGTGCGGCATACTCACGGTATGCCTCCGCGCAATCCCTTGATCTCCTTGACCTTGCGAAAAATTCCTCGTTTCCTGGAAGCGAATCGAAAGGCCTCCAACCAGTATTTGCGAGGGAAATCCATTGGAGATATTGGTAGCACTGATAGTAGATGCCATATAATCCAAGGGTTATTCCCCTCAGCAACATGTCATACCTAATATTCATTGAAGAGCTAAACGAAATCTGGGCGGCGACTCACTAGGGAAGGCGGGGAGGGGCCCAATGAAAAAGGGTTTGGAGTGGATTAGCCTTCTGGTTGAATGACTTTAACTCCCTCAGGGGCCACAAATCTAAAGAAATCTTCTGGAAATTTCTCCTTCACAGATAGATCTCCGAGCATGAAACGGGTGATTCCTCCAATTTGATTATGAATTTCGACCCTGCGAATGGTGTAGTCTCTTTTTGAAACGGAGAGCATTATGTGATGGATCTCTGCCCAAGGAGGATTGGGGATGAGTTTGAGTTCATAGCCCCCCTCTTCGTCCATTTCCATGAGCATAACATCAAAGCTCTCTTCGACCCCTCTCAGCCCCTGAAAGATGTCATTCAAGAGCTGAATCTCTTTGCCCAATTGGTGAGAAGGATACCGGTAGACCTGGTTCTTGTGGGGAACGTACCACCATAGGGTGTTACCGTCGCTGATTATAGTTTCTGGCTTCGGGGTATCTTGTTGAACCTTTAAGAAATTGGGTGGTTTGAAATGAATCCGGCCGGAGGCCGCATCAGCGTCTATGGATCCACCGAGCAGGGCCATGGATCGGGTTATGATCTCTCGTTTGTAGGGGATACTCAGGCCAGGCAAATCTCTGTATCGTTTTTGAATGCCTGCAAGCATTTCAGATAGCTGCATATCAGCTGTGGCCAAACTTGCCGGCCACAAAAAAAGCAACAACAGAAAGGTGGAAGTAGATCTTAGCATCCCTACCTTCCGTCTTTCCTTTTCTGTCTTCTGTCATCAGTCATCTGTCTTCTATCTTTCATATTCCGCTTTCCTTATTCTTCCCTCCTGAAGACCTCCCTTGGACGGACACCGTCTGAGGGACCCACGATCCCCTGTTTTTCCATGGCCTCGATCATGCGTGCAGCCCGGTTATATCCCACGCGCAACTTTCGCTGTATCATAGAAATGGATGCCTGGCCCGTTTGCATGACCAGGTCTACAGCCCTGTCATACTTCTCATCGAATTCAATATCATCTTCGAGCGTCTCTTCTTCTTGGGCAACGTGATTCAAAAGCGTGAAGTCATAGTCCGGTTTCATCTGATCTCTCAAAAAATCGGTTACCCTCTTTACCTCATCCTCGGCAATAAAAGCCCCGTGAATCCTTGTTATTCGACCCACTCCTGGGGGCAAGAAAAGCAAATCCCCATCGCCCAATAGATTCTCAGCGCCTATGGTATCGAGAATGGTTCTGGAGTCCACCCTTGATGAGACTTGGAAAGAGATACGGGCAGGGAAGTTTGCCTTTATAATTCCAGTGAGCACATCCACAGAGGGTCGCTGCGTGGCGATGACGAGATGAATACCGGCGGCCCGTGCCATTTGAGCCAGACGCGTAATCGCTTCCTCCACTTCTCTTGAGGAGGTCATCATGAGGTCTGACAGTTCGTCTATTACAACCACGATGTAAGGAAGTTGCTTGTCAGTACCTTCAGGGCTATCCGCATCCTTTCTTTTTTTCTTCTTCGTTACTTTACGGTTGTACGCCTCGATGTTCCTGACACCCCGGTCGGACAATAGGTTATAGCGTCTTTCCATTTCATGCACGGCCCATCGAAGTGCTTTTGTGGCCTCCTTTGGTTCAGTAACAACAGGATAAAGAAGATGGGGGATATCATTGTAGACAGTCAGTTCAATCCTTTTGGGGTCGATAATGAGAAACCGGACCACGTCAGGTGAGAACTTGAACAGGAAAGAGCGTTAGCTTAAA
>JASFIT010000359.1:0-5065 GCA_050122535.1 Desulfobacteraceae bacterium
GGGGGATTTTGAGAGATTGTTGCGTCGTCCGGCACTAAATAATTCCAGAACTGAGTCTTATTTAGTGCCGGACTTCTCGCAATGACGGGTTTTCTGTTTTATTGCTTAGAACCGCATAGCACAGATGATTATGCTTGCCCTTGAGAATCTCATAAAGACGATTTGGCCCAAAGTCAAAAAGCGGCACCTCTTCCCTGAACTTCCCGGGCCCAGGTGCACTGAAGGAGAGGCGCGTGTGGGTCTGGATATCAAGGCCAAGGAGATTTCCATATCCAGAGCCTTTGTGGATAGGATGTCTGCCGTGCTAAACCCAGAGCAAGTTGTGGAAGGACTTTTGGACCACGCCGTCTCCCATTATCGCTTCTGTCCCTGGAACCTCCTATCCCATCTAAAACTCTATAAGGAAGCCAAGAGGGTCCTCAGTGACAAACGAATGGCTCGCAGAGCCACTGATGCATTCATGGACGTGGTAGCAAATACCCACTGTGTAAGCCAGATGGACACCCCCCTCCCAAAAATCTATGGACAGTTGGACAGCGGTGCGTTTGAGCAGGCTATTCTCGCCCTCTATCAGAGATTATGGGGCATAGATCTGGGCGTTGAAGGGCATGAAGAAATCTCCGGCAAACTATCCCGCCTGCCCTACTTGGATCGGTCCCGCTGGAGGAAAAGTATCAGGAGATTCGCCATGCTGCTACAGCCACTCCTTGAGATGGAAAAACAGAAAGGCGGTTTGACAGATTCGTGTCCACTTGGATGCCATGGTATTCAACAGTACGCGTCACAGGAAATAGAGCAGGGTCTCAGGGAGGTGGCCGCTGATGCGGGATCTCCTTCGGAATTCAAAGAAGCCATCCAGGATTTCCAGGACGAAATTCAGGATGCCTTACAGCCCGGGAATCAGGGTATGGGTCTTGGGCGCGGCATGTCTATGGATGCCGACGTCCTTTACTATATGAAACTCGCTGAGAACTTTTCTCTACCCGTTCGAAAAGTGCCTATGAAAAGAAGTGGGGCCATGTATCCCCATCACCATGTTTCGTGGGAGGTGGGTCGCCCTTACCAGCATATCGATCCCTGGACGAGTTTTGGAAAGATCATGCCCGGGATTACGCAGACCTGGCAATACCTGGAAGGAGAGGTTTTCCAACAGGAGGTAAGGACCCCGGACTGTCTCATCCTCATCGATTCCTCAGGCAGCATGCAAAATCCTCTGCATGCTCTCTCCTATGCCGTCTTGGGTGCAGCATGTGCCTGCGACGCGTACCTGAGAAATGAAGCAGAGGTGGCTGTTTACAATTTCAGCGACGCCAGTGCCGGAGGAAAACACACCCTACCCTATTCAAGGGATCGGAATACAATCTACAAGACCCTTTGTCACCATCTCGGGGGAGGCACCAAAATTCTGATGGAGGACATAGTGGCTGCTCAAGGGGATCGTGTGCCTGATATATTCTTGATCACGGACATGCAGATCACCAACCTAAGAATCCTGATTCAGTATTTCACCAAGTGCAAGAATCGCGTTACGGCCGTCCACGTGGGTGACAACGAACACGTCCAGCAATTTCGCAATTCCATGAAACTTCACAAGCAGATTGGCATTTACGCCGTAGAGAAAAAAGAGGATATCCCCCGTATCGTGCTTGGAAAAATACGTGAATATCTTGCTCCAGGCGCCGTTGAGAGGAAAACCACTTAATCCGTTCCACGTTTAAAAACATTACCCGTATCACCTCATGAGTAAGAAGGAGGTCATCATGGCAGTTAAGGTTTTGATCAAGAGACACATAAGAGAGGGGAAATCGAAAGAGGTTTTCGCCCTGTTAAACAAGACCCGCGCGATTGCTATGAATCAGAAGGGATACATTACGGGCGAAACCCTGATGAGCCATTACGATCCTCACCGCGTGATTGTGATCTCCACGTGGCAGACCATTGACAATTGGCTGGCGTGGAAAGACAACAAAGAGAGGATGGCCAATGAGGCAAAGCTGGAACAGTACTTGGAATTCCCCACGGAATATGAGGAATACGTTTTTGGCACCTTCCCTTACAAATAGAAAAAGACAAGTCAGATCCAGAACAGCGTCCTGATGCAGAACTTCGCTTCGATGCGCAAACACTTCGCAACCTCCTTCATAAGCAGCACCGCGATGAGGTTTCCCAAAAAGCCCCTAGATTGGTTTGGCCAGTGCGTCCTGCTCGGTATAAGGTCCCCTTCTGGTCCCTGATCCCAGATGGCAAACTTCCGCTCCACCTTCTTTCAGGCAAGCTTCTGCGCCGCCTCTGAAAAATGGTCTAAATCGCCAAAATTGATTTCTCGAGGATTGACTTTGAGAGAGATGTATGTTTATTTGTCATCTATTATACTTTGTATAATAGATGAGAAAGGAGGCTATCAACCTATGTCCATCGATTTTGACGATTGTCCCTGTTCAGGGAAAAACATGGCCCACTTTGCCGCCCCATGGATACTCTTGACGATTTATAACCATGAGGGAACCCATGGTTATGAGATCAAGAAGATTTTGAAAAGTTACATGCAAGACCTTGGAATTTCTATGAATATTACGGGCCTATACCGGCATTTAAAGATATTGGAGCAAAGGGGCGTACTCTCTTCTCAGTGGGATACGCCTGAAAAAGGCCCGGCAAAACGGAAATACCATCTAACGCAGGCAGGAAAGGAATGTCTTTCGCGTTGGATGCAGACGTTGCATATTCAGCTGGAGTTGATTACCCGGTTTTTTCAAAAGGCGAGTAGCGTCACCCCTTCCCCCCCATTACCCAAAATTGAAGTTCAAGCCTCTGAAGGGCTTTAAGTGAAACGTTTAGAAGATCTGGACGGATTGGAGGTGAAAAGATGGTCGCTCCCCGAGAAATAACAGTGGAAAAACCTGTGAAATTGATCTTCGCGGGCGGATTCCTTGGCTCAGGGAAGACAACGGCACTAGCAACCCTCGCCAAGCGCCTGATCGAGCGGGGTATGCGGGTAGGCATTATCACCAACGACCAGACGGAAAACCTGGTGGATACGGTGATCGTGAAGCAGCTGCTCCACGAACTCGGCGTGCCCGTGGAAGAAGTGGTAAAGGGCTGTTTCTGTTGTAAATTCGATGAATTGATGGACCACATCGAAAAGATTCTTGCCCACAAGCCCGACGTCCTTATGGGTGAGCCTGTGGGTAGTTGCACTGATTTTGTGGCTGCAGTGGCCAACCCCATAAAGATTGGCTACCGCGATGCGTTCAGGTTTGCTCCATTCTCTATTATGGTCGATCCGGATAGGGTGCGTGAGTTGGTCCTGGGAGAAACGGGTACCAGCTTCCCCGAGGAGGTGAGTTACCTCTTCCAAAAGCAAATGGAGGAAGCGGACATCATCGCCCTTAACAAGATTGACCTTCTCGCAGATCAGGAGCCAGAAAGGCTCTTGGCCGCTCTTCAAGAGAAATTCCCGGATAAGGATGTACGGGCTGTATCGGCCAAGGAGGGCGATGGAATGGATGCGTGGCTGGGCGAACTCCTATCGGGTAGGCCCGGCGCCAATACGGTGCTGAGCCAGATTGATTACGATCGATATGCCACTGCTGAGGCTGTTTTGGGCTGGCTCAATGCCGCAATCAGGATGACCGCAAAGGAAACCTTCGAGGTCAATGATTTTGCCCGTGCACTCGCTGTGAGTCTCCGAGAAGCCTTTAAGGGCAACGATGGGGAAATAGGACACTTGAAGTTCGTGGTTTCCAGTGGGGGAAAAGTCATGTGGACCAATGTCACAAAGCTTTCCCAGGAACCGAGTATTAGCGGTGAGGAACTGGGAGAAATTGCACAAGGGACGCTCATACTGAATGCGCGGGTGAGGCTCGAACCCGAGGAATTGGAAAACATTGTGCGCAACACGCTCAACAAGGTTTGCAAGGAAGCTGGGGTGCACTTTGAAATTGAAGATCTTCAGTGCTTCAGTCCAGCTTATCCAGAGCCTCCTTACCTCCATCGAGAGGTAGTACATTAACATGTTTGATGCCTGATAGAAATTAATCGTTTTTCCGGACGGAAATCAGCAATCGCCGCCAGAACCGGTGTCATTTGAAAGCCTTTTTGTAGGGGCCAACCCGCTGGTTGCTAAATCACTCGATGAAAACTCGAATTTCGAAGCACGAAATTCGAAACAATCCCGAATGACCAGAATTCAAATGACCGAAACGTTATGATGTGCGAACCCCGCTCGAAGCCGATTTGCTCGTTTTCTGAGTTTTGAACCTTTGAACATTCGAATTTCGATATTCGGATTTCGGATTTTTTGTCTTCATGAAATGACTCAACGCGAGAAAGCCTTGTCAGTTCTTACCCTCGCTTGCGCGGCTGCATTACATACGATTCAGATTGAAAGGCTGCAAGACGTCGGCAGACCCAAGAATTGCTCCCCAAAAAGACCAATGGAGGTATGGCATTGTTACGCATAGAGATTATAGGACTGGAACCACCCTGTGCAAAGTGCAATGAGCTGCTAGATAACGCAAAAAAAGCGGTTGCAGAGATTGGCATAGAAGCTGAGGTGGTGAAGCTCTGGGTACTATCCGAAGAAGTTCGAGAGAAGTACGGCCTTTTATTGAGTCCTGCCCTCACGATTGGGGGTGTGGTGGTCGCTCAGGGCAAGGTATTCAGGCCGGAAAGAATTGCCAATCTTCTTCGAGGCTAGAGGACCAGCAAATTTATGAAACAGCATATCGCCACATATTTGGTGAGTTTTTGGGCACGTTCCTGCTCGTGTTTATCGGGACTTCTGCTGTGGCTGTGCTTTTCAATGCACTACCTGGGCCAAAGGGTGGTTTCTTCTGGGTGTACATCGCTGCCCCTCTCGTTGGGGGTGCTGCCGCAGCCGCCTGCTTCCGCTTTGTGATTGCCCCCTTTATGTCAGCCAGGGAATCGACGCCGATCGTCTGTGGCTGCGAATCTGAGAGCAACAATGAGTAGGTAATTTAATGCCCGGGCAGCCCGTGGTTCTCATACAACCCGAAAGGACAATCGTTGTTGCATACACGGGCATTAATCCCTTGCTAGGGTT